>NZ_CACA01000296.1:0-34005 GCF_000180455.1 Kamptonema sp. PCC 6506 | reverse complement strand
CCTTCTTTCCCTTCTTTCCCTAGCCCCTAGCCCCTAACCGCAGAAAGCGGTTGCTATAATATCGCGTATAGGATGATAATAATGCGGCTTGTCACTTCCCTTCACTCCCAAGCATTTTGTACTTCTAAACCTCTTCAAGAAATTTCTTTTAGCAAATACTCTTTTCCTTACTACAACCAAGTTCGTTATAGTCTTCAAAAATCTCTTCAAGATTATCCAGTATTACCATTGAGAAAAGCTACAATTTCTGATTATCTCAGAGTTCACACCCATGAATATCTCCGAAAACTTGCCCTGAAAGCTCTTGATAAACCTTTGGACAAAATTAGCTTATCCTTACCAGAATTAAGCATTGAGTGTCAAGGTTTAGAATACTGTTTACCAGGTTATTTGTATGGTTTAGGAGGAATGCTGGAAGCGATTGACCAAATGAAAAAAGGGCTCGTAGAACGTGCTTACTGTTTTAGTATGGTTGGACATCATGCTCACAGTAACTGGGGGCATGGCTATTGTCTCCTCAATCCTCTTGCTGCTGCGACTCGATATGCTCAGCTTCAAGGCTTTGAAAAGGTTCTGATTATTGATTGGGATATTCATCATGGTGACGGAACTCAGGAAATTTTTAGCAATGATGAGAGTGTCTATTGCATTAGTATTCATAGTGCAGTGGATCTCTATATGGCTAAAGCCTCAGATTTGAAAGCGGGAACTACAGATGCGGCTGTTGCGGTTGGACACTGTAACATTCCTGTTATGACTCAATCTTTTCCAGTTGAAGTTTTGCAAGAGGAGGGTATAACTGGGAAGTTCTATTCTGGAGATGAAAGTATTGATGCTTTTCAGCAAGCTTTAGAAAATGTGCCGTGGCGACCTAATCTAGTCGCTATTTTTTCGGGTTATGATTCGCATAAAGATGATTGTGGAGAACGTACAACAGGCTGGACAAATGATGACTTCTGTAAACTAACTGAAATTGCTTTGGATTTTGCCAAAAGATATGGGTGCCCAGTACTCTCTTCTCATGGAGGTGGCTATAACCTGCCAGTAACAGTTTCAGCAGCAACCGCTCATGTCAAGACTTTAGCAACATATATTTAAGATTCTGCTTAAAATCATTACTGTAATGGTTTGGGGGCGATTGTCGCCCCCTGAACCTTCTTTCCCTTCTTTCCCTAGTCCCTAGCCCCTAGCCCCTTCTTCCCTAGTCCCTAACTGATGCCGCACCTCAATCACAGTGTGCACATTCCCTCTCGGCAAGAAATCCCCCTTAACTGTCACCTCCAAAGGTTCACAAGCCGCCACAAAATCATCTAATATCTGATTGATAGACTCCTCGTGAGAAATGTAGCGATCGCGGTAACTGTTAATATACAACTTCAACGCCTTCAACTCCACCACCCGCTCATTGGGTACATAACTAACATAGATAGTCGCAAAATCTGGATAGCCAGAAAACGGACACTTGCAAGTAAACTCTGGCAAAGTAATATTAATATCGTAGCGCCGACCCACTCGCGGATTCGGGAACGTAATTAACTCCCCCTCCAAAATCTCGCGCTCGCCATATTTCATTTCCTGGGTGCTTGACTCCCTTGACAAATTCTGCTGTATTGGGGAAGTATTCATAGTCATTGACCGCCAATTTCTCAACTTTGATTAAACTCACTTAAACAAGACTTACCTAAAAACAACGCATATCTATCATGACGATCGCTATCGTTGTCATCACCACCCTTGGTTTTAGTCACTAATCATCGCTTCCATGCAAAATATCTTTACCAAATAACTTGACTACTTTACCTCAAATTTTTCTACTTGACAGCATTCAGAGGCTAAACTAAAAACATTCTCCCTCCATACCCATCTACACTATGCAAAATATTACCCTGTCCGGCCCTGCTGCTCCTAATACTTACTCTCCATCAGTCCCCATTTCTCTCTACCGCGAAGTCGCCGCCGAGTTGCAAGCAGCTCAAGCAATGCTGGAATCCCTCAAAACTCATAACCAGCAATTAGTACAGCAAAATCAACAACTTCGACGAGAAGTAGAAACAGTAGTTCACGCAGCTCTTCAGCTACAACAAGCCGTCAACTCCGCTCAAGCAGTCAGCCAGATAGGGATGCCTCAGATGCCTCCTGTCAGAGTCAATTTTAACCCAGAGCCTCCTCGTCCTAACCCTGCACCTATACACAACATTAGCAATTCAATTCCAGAGCCAGCCCCCGCTCTCTCCTCCCTAGAACTCCCTTTCCCCTTCCCAGAATCAGAATCAACACCCCCACTCATTTCTGAAAAGTTATACACAGAAGTACCCGAACGCCCCTATCGCCTTCGCAGCCAGCCCAAAAAAGGCTCTGATATCAGTGGCGTATGGTTAGCAGCCGCCATTTTTCTGATTGTTATCGCTGCTTTCGGTGCTGGTTATTGGGTTGTGCGTCCCCTGTTAATGAAGCGATAGACAAACCCAAAAACAAAAACCTAAAAACAAAAAACAAGAATCCCACAGCTAGAGCTGTGGGATTTTCAAACGAAACCTAGCATAAAATTTTTAGACTTACGCTACCTGGCTCTTCATCCTCTGGCGGCACTCGTCTCTACGAGACAAGGCGCATACTGCTCTGAAGAAGCAGAATCTAGGATGCCCACCCCTGGATCGAAACCGCGCTTAAACTCGCTGAGCCTTACCTCTTTAGCTTCCAGAGCCGTTTGTAAAACCTTCATGGCACGTTGAGGATTGCCACGCCCACAGAAGAATAAATCTGCGGCAAAATAACCGTACTCAGGCCAAGTATGGATGGCGATGTGGGACTCTGCTAATGTCACCGTAGCAGTCACTCCGTGAGGACTAAACTGGTGTACGCACATATCAATTAGCGTTGCTTCTCCGGCTACAATCGCATCGAGTAAAGCGCGGCGGATACGTTCAGGATCGTTGAGAAGGTCTCCAGGAGACTGCCAAGCGTCAACGACCAGATGGGTTCCCAATTGTTTCATTCTGCGGGTTTCACCTCCACCCTATAAAGTCTCAAACCTTTTAATACTATCAAAGTATCAAAAGATTGTCAATAGCTTTTGGAAAATTGGTAATGGGTAATGGGTAATTGGTAATTGGTAATTAGGGGAGAAGGGGTGGATTTACCTTATTACTTATACACTGTGAGCTAGGATTTTATGAAGCGTCAGATAATTTTGGTTACGGGGCCAGCGCGATCGGGTAAAAGTGAATGGGCAGAAACTTTGGCTGTGCGATCGCACAAATCTGTTATTTATGTGGCTACGGCTCTGCTTGACTCGAATGATACGGAGTGGCAGGCTCGAATTGAATTACACCGCAATCGCCGCCCTGCAAGTTGGAATACTGTAGATGTCCCTGTAGATTTGGCGGGTACGATTGAGTTGGCAAATGAGTCGAGTTGTTTGTTAATTGATTCCCTGGGAACTTGGCTAGCTAATATTTTGGCATTAGATGATGCTGCGTGGAGGCAAACGCTGCAAGATTTACTTAGCAGTTTGCAGAAATCGAGGGGAGATGTAATTTTTGTGGCGGAGGAAACTGGCTGGGGTGTGATACCCGCTTATCCTCTGGGCCGCTTGTTTCGCGATCGCCTTGGTACTGCTATTCGGGAGTTAGGGGCGATCGCAAATCCGGTTTATCTGGTTGCTGGCGGTCATGTCTTGAATTTGAGCGTCCTCGGTTCACCCCTACCAGGAAGTATAGATCGGCAATCTGATGGTTGATAATCTTTATAATAACTATAGGTTTGGGGATCGCTATTTTCAGCGAAGGAAGCTATTATGGTAAACTATAACAACCTTAAATTGCATTTAACTTTTATTTTCCCAACAATTAAGCTGGTGAACAAAACTTGATCTGCAAATAGTTATAGGAGTTCTCTAGCCAAAATCTATCGGCAGTAGCAAGGAGTTGATCGAAATTTATGCGATTAATATTTTATGTGATTAATGGATAGAAGTCAAAATTGGGGAAGCTCATACTCATTGTTGGAAACTCACTTAGCTGGTAGCTATTTAAACAATTTAATTATCAAAAAATATGGCCTCACAAAATCAAGTTAGAAAATATTTGGCGTACTGGTTTCAGTTAGGAAAAAAGGTTTTAATTCACAATGGCTCTGAAACGTTGCTGCCTAAATCAGTGATTGCAGGCGATCGCTACAGCAAAGAATTTGAAGACTGCTGGCAAAAAATTATCTCCTCTGAAGCTGGGGACTGCTACTTGGAAGGAACCAGGGAAACGATCGCAGAACTGCTGACTCCCGCTTGGGAGATAGATCCTTGCGCTCGCTGTGCAATGCCAATACCTCTGCGCCATCAGGGAATGCCACCGGATTGTTGTCCCTGTTTTGATTTGCCAAGTTGGCCGGATAATGAAATACCCAAACCGCGATCGCCAGTTAGCAATCAAGCACAGCTTTCGGATATTCGCAATCGCTTATTCAATAAGGCCGCCAGTGGGGAATAGGGATGGGGAGCAGGGGAGCGGGGGAGCGAGGGAGATAAAGTAGCTAAATCCGCTGCATCCTCCCCATCTTCCCCATCCCTATTCCCCATCTCCCTCATCTCCCTCATCTTCCCCATCCTCCCCATCTCCCTCATCTCCCTCATCTTCCCCATCTCCCTCATCCTTCCCCATCTCCCTATTCCCCATCCTCCCTCATCTCCCCCATCTCCCTCATCCTCCCCATCTCCCCCATCTCCCATAAGCTCTATGCCCTAAAGCTGTGGTGCAAGGCAGGCAGATTGTTACAATGTATTAACACTGCCCTAATCAGTCTCAGATTATATGGATGTCAAGACGGTATCGCCTGCTTCGCCACAGGTTTATTCAGATTCAGGGACTCATACCCCACTAGCCAATGGTTCAGTGGTAGAAATGCCCTCCGTGCGCCCAGTAGAAATAGAACTAGAGCCAATTCCAGCTAACTCCGAAAGTCTGAAATCAGCTCTAGATATGGCTGGCGAGGCAGAAGAGGCCCTTCGCTACAACCCAAGTGCGAGCGCGGAATACTATAGCCAGCGCCCCTTTGAAGTCTGGGGGCGGTTATCAAGCGTTGTCTGGACATTTATCAGCTTTGCTTTCAGTTTGTGGCGAGACAAAAAAACCGGTCGCGTTACTCAAAATGAGCAGCGACGAGCAATTCGCCTGCGAGAAATTCTTAGCCAACTTGGCCCAGCTTTCATCAAAATCGGACAAGCACTCTCAACACGACCTGACGTAGTACCATCTACTTATTTAGAGGAATTATCGAAATTACAAGACCAATTACCGCCCTTTTCCAACGAGTTAGCTTATCAATTTATAGAAGAAGAATTAGGCGCTCCTCCAGACGAAATTTACGCAGAACTCAGCCCTAATCCGATAGCAGCAGCTTCTCTCGGACAAGTTTACAAAGGTAAATTGAAAACTGGCGAAATAGTTGCCGTAAAGGTGCAACGCCCTGATTTAGCTGAGGGCATTGGTTTGGATATATATATTCTCCGAACATTGGCGATTTGGGCGCACAAAACTTTCAAATTCATCCGCAGCGACTTAGTAGGAATTATGGATGAATTTGGGGAGCGAATATATGAAGAAATGGACTACAATCACGAAGGTCATAACGCTGAAAGATTTGCTCAACTTTACGGCTATATCAAAGATATTTACGTCCCTAAAATTTACTGGGAACAAACGGGTCGCCGCGTCTTGACAATGGAGTGGATTACTGGTACTAAACTTACTGATTTAGAAGCTGTCCGCGCCCAAGGAATTGATGCACCATACTTAATAGAAGTGGGAGTTCAGTGTTCTCTAAGACAACTGCTAGAACACGGCTTTTTTCATGCCGATCCGCATCCGGGGAATCTATTAGCAACTCCTAATGGTCAGTTGGCTTACTTGGATTTCGGGATGATGAGTGAAGTTAAACCTTATCAGCGGTATGGATTATTGGAAGCTATAGTCCATTTAGTAAACCGCGATTTTGAAGGTTTAGCCAGGGACTATGTGAAGTTAGAATTTTTAACGCCAGAGACGGACTTAACGCCAATTATTCCCGCATTGGCGAATGTATTTAATAATGCTTTGGGTGCAAGCGTTGCGGAACTAAATTTCAAAAGTATTACGGATCAATTGTCAGCTTTGATGTATGATTATCCGTTCCGAGTGCCGGCTTACTATGCTTTGATTATCCGATCGTTAGTAACATTGGAAGGGATTGCAATTAATGTCGATCCCAATTTTAAAGTGCTAAGTAAGGCTTATCCTTATGTAGCAAAACGGTTACTGAGCGATCCAGCTCCAGAGTTAAGATCGTCGCTGCGGGATTTGCTATTTAAAGAAGGGAGTTTCCGCTGGAATCGCTTGGAAAATTTGCTCAAAAATGCTAGGGATAGCGAGGATTACGATATTAGTAAGGTATTGAATCAGGCGCTAGAGTTCTTGTTTTCGGAGCGGGGAGATTTCATTCGCGAGCGCATTGTCGAGGAATTAGTTAAAAGTTTAGATGTACTCTCTCGCACTGCTTTTGCTAATGCTAAGGCTGTAGTCAGCGAATGGTTCGGTGTAAAGGCGGATTCACCTGTGGTCACACCTGGGGAACAGCAGAGTTTAGAACACATTAAAAGGATCTGGGGGATTCTGCAAGATACTCCCGGTTTTGATGGGATGAAGGCATTAGAATATATACCGCAGTTGTTGGTTAAACCACAATTACAACAAATGGGACAGCAAGTGGCGGGGCGTTTAGCTCAAAGAGCGATCGCGCGTCTAATTCGCGAGTTTTTGCTGGCTGGGGAAACGCCAGTTTTTGAGGAGAATGGACATAAGCCATATTCCGATCCGCAGCTATATTTGCCTGATGCTAAATAGAGGGAGGGGCTAGCCCCTAGCCCCTAACCGACGAAAGCGGTTTCTAAGCTATTACGCATCTAATTCCAGTTCCCCAAAAGTATACTACAATAGCCTCAGAGTTTAAAGATGACTGTATGAAAGTAAACTACCAAGAAAGAATTGAGGCAACTGTCACTGAATTAAAAATAATTATACAGCGACAGCGAACGATAACTAACAGACAAAAAGTTCAGGCACTTTATTTACTAAAATCTGGGTCTAGCCAGAGTATTACAGAAGTAGCTGAACGTTTAGGAGTACATAGAATTACCGTACAAAGATGGTTAAAACAATATAGTAATGGCGGTTTGTCAGAATTATTAAAACTGCGCCATTCAACAGGGAGACCGCGAGTAATTCCCCAAGAAGTAATCGCAGGACTATCGACAAAGATCGGCGAGGAAACCTGCGAGTTTAAGAGTTATAAAGAAATTGTGAGCTGGGTAGAAGAGAACTATCAAGTATCCGTCAAATATCAAACTTTACACAAGCAACTGCACTATCGGATGAAAGCTAAGTTAAAAGTACCTAAATGTTTGAGTAACAAAAAAGACGAGTTAGCAGAGAGGGAGTTTAAAAAAGACTAGAAAAATTGCTGAAAGTAGTTTTTGGTTTGGTATTAATTTTGCTCGGAAATCGGCAACTCAATCCTAAACTTAGTCCCTTTTCCAAGTGTAGAACAACACCGCAAATTACCTTGATGGTTATCTGTCACAATTTGATAGCTAGTTGCTAACCCCATACCCGTACCTTTTCCGACAGGCTTAGTAGTAAAAAATGGATTAAAGATTTTTTCTTGAACTTGAGAACTCATTCCACAACCATTATCTTGAATGGAGATCGAAAGCTGATTTGTAGAAACAATAGAAGTAGTAATTGTAATCTTAGGAACATAATCTACTTTTTCTACTGATTCTAGACTCTCTTGCTTTTGTTCAATCGCATCAACAGCATTAACCAACAAATTCAGAAACACCTGATTTAACAAACCGCCATAACATTCAATTAAGGGTAAAGTTCCATAGTTCTTGACTACAGAAATTTCTTTTTGTTCGGCAGACCTATTCAAGCGATTTTGTAAAATAATTAACGTACTCTCGATATTTTCGTGAATATCTATTGGTTTTAACTCAGCTTCATCCAAGCGCGAAAATGTCCGCAGAGACTTAACGATATCACTGATGCGTGTGGCTCCAGTTTTCATTGATTCCAGCAAGTTAGAAAAATCACTTACCAGATACTCAAGCTCAATATCTTCTATAAATTTAGAAATCGTCGGCGATGGACTCGGATAATGGTGTTGGTAGAGTCGAACTAGCTCAATTAAGTAACTAGCATAATCAGCGGCGGGTTGAAGATTGCCATAAATAAAACTCACAGGGTTATTAATTTCATGGGCAATACCGGCTACTAACTGCCCCAAACTTGACATTTTTTCGGCTTGAATTAACTGAGTTTGGGTATTTTGCAACTTTTTGAGGGTTGTTGTTAATTCTTCAGATTGCAGCCGCAGTTGAATTTCTGATTGACGTACTGCTGCTTCCGCCTTTATCCGCTCTATTTCTGCACCAGCACGAGTGGCAAAGATTCTTAAGATTGCTGACTGCATTTCTATATCTTGCACCATTGGCTTAGTGTCTAAAACTGCCAGCAATCCCAAAGGATTACCAGCAGCATCCATAATCGGCAAACCAGCATAACTTTCAGCTTGGAGAGCGACTAAATCAGTATCTTCCGGAAAAAGTGATTGCACTGAATTTGGGTATAGGCAAAAATCCGCTTGAGAATAAACATTCTCACAGGGAGCCCCGGCTAGATTGTAAGTAAAATTATCGCCAAAGTCGTCTAATGCCCAAAATGCTAGAGTTTTTGCACTCAATTTTTCTGAGTCAATAAATTCAGCGATGAAAGCATAACGAACTTCTAATACCTGGGCAATATATTGAACGCAACTTTGGAAGAATTCTTCACCAGTTTTAGCCGCCGTACCCTCGACAATTAAGCGAAGAGCTTGTTCTTGACGTTTGCGTTCTGAGATATCAACAATGATTGACCAGATATATTGACTCCCATCGTTACCTGTGACTAACACTCCGAGCAATTCTACAGGGAACAAAGAGCCATCCTTACGGATATACTCTTTTTGGTAGGGGCCAAAACGACCGATGGTGTTAAGCAATTCTAATTGACGGATTTCATCATCAGCATACTTTTCAGGAGTTAAATCAAAATAGCTTAATTGGTTCAGTTCCTCAAGAGAATACCCATAGATTGTTTCGGCGGCGCTATTGACTTTGATAAAATGGCCCTGAATATTATTGAGTGCAATTCCTACAGGACACAAGTCAAAAAGCGATCGCAGTTTTTCTTCGCTGGTGCGTAGAGCCTCTTCTGCTTGTTTGCGATCGCTGATATCAAAGTTAACCCCGATCATTTTTTGAGGATTGCCCTCGGCATCGCGACGAACTAGACCGAATGCTTTAATGAAATGGAGACTACCATCAGGATGAATCACGCGAAATTCAGTATCATATTCTGCTTGTCCCAAGATAGCTTGGCGGCCTAATGTTTGGGCAGCATCTCGGTCATCAGGATGTACTCCCTGCATCCAAATTTCGTAAGCTAATCTGGTGTTAGAGTTTTTGGTTATGCCATATAGCTCGTACATCCTTTCGTCCCAAAAGAGGCTATTGTGTACGATGTCCCATTCCCAACAGCCAATTCCCCCAGACTTGAGTGATAATGATAAACGCTCCGATATTTCTTTCACTTTGGCTTCAGCTTCTTTGCGAGCCGTAATATCACTTGCTATCCCCAAAAATCCCGTAATTGTACCTTCTTCATCGCGCAATGCAGTTACGGAAACTTGTACGGGAAAACGAGAACCATCTTTACGAATATGAGTCCATTCACTTTCGTCAAGCATTCCCAAACGCGCCTTGGCAGTAAATACTTCAAATCCTAGAGTAATTGGTTTGCCAAGTTCTGCGGTAAGTTCGGCTGCACGTTGTTTGACTTCTTCTAAATCATGAAAAATTGCTGGTGTAACTTTGCCTATTAATTCGGCTGATGAATATCCCAAAAATCTTTGGGCGGCAGCATTAATGGTTTTGATGATGCCATGAATATCTGTAGAAATGATTGTATAGTTAGCACCGTCTAAAATTGCTTGCTGTAGTTGAGTGATTTCGATGAGCTTGGCTTCAGCTTCTTTGCGCTCAGTAATATCTTCCGAGATCCCTAGTAAGTATTTAGGATTCCCAACTTCATCAAGGATGGGGATTTTTCTTGTATGTAGAATTCGAGTGCCTTGATGATTTGTTTGAACCTGTTCTTCAGGAATATCCAAAACATTGCCATTACTCAAGGTTTCTCGATCTTTGGCTATGAAAAAATCTGCTTCTGCGGGCGGGAAAAAGTCATAGTCACTTTTTCCTAATAATACTTCTTTAGGATAGCCAAGTAGTTCTTCACCAGCCTTGTTAAAGCGCAAAAATTGAAGAGTCTCGGCATCTTTGACAAAGAGCATATTGGGAATATTTTCAATAATCGAGTTGAGGAAGTTCTGCATCTGCCAGTTTTCTATATCTGCTTGTTTGCGATCGGTAATATCGCGAGATACGCCTACTGTTAAGATTGTCTCGCCTACTTCGTTCCGAATTACTGACTTAATGGTGTTGAACATCTGCACCTTGCCATCATAACGGGTAACAGGTTCCTCAATTTCTAGGGATTTCCCAGTCTCAAACACATAAGCATCATCGCGAATGTATTGCAGTGTATAGTCTGGTTCATTAAAGGGAGCATCAATCATATCTTTGAGTTGCTCGTTGGTCAGACCGTAATAGTCTCGAAATGCCTTGTTTGCCCAGACAATGCGAGATTGAGGGCCTTTGACCAGCACCATATCAGTAATGGCATCTAGAATTTGATGATACTTTTGTTCGTTTTGACGTAGGTTTTTTTCGGCAGCTTTGCGATCGCTAATATCCTTGATCATGCCAATTACGCAATCCTGCCCATCCAGCCGTTCTACCGTAGCGGATATTAAAACCGTCTTAGCTTGTCTTGAGGAAGTGCGAATTACTACTTCAAAATTTTGGATTCTCCTTTCCCGAATTAAGGTGTGTCGGAAGTGGTGCAAATCCTTAAGATCGTCCCAAAGTTCGATTTCTACACAGGTTTTCCCGATGATGTCTGTATGCGTCCTCTCTAATAACTCACACAGACTTTCATTTACATTCAAACAACGTCCTTCTGTGAGTGTGGCAATCCAAGCGGGATCGGGACTGGTATGAAAAATAGTTGAGAATTTAGTTTCTGATTCATGGAGGGCGATTTCACGACTTTTGCTGTCTGTAATATCCCGAATATAACCATGCCATAAGGTACTGCCATCGGCTTCTCGCTCAGGTGTAGCATTACCAACTAACCACAGCATCCGCCCATCCGGTAAACAACTTCGATATTCGCAATACCAAGGGGTCAGGTGTGAGGCGGATTCGAGAATGGATTGAGTTACGGAATCGAGGTCTTCTAGATGGATAGCCCCAAAAGCTTTAGAAGCATCGTCGGTCACTTCTTCTGGGGAAACGCCATAAATCTCTCGTATCCCATCGCTGGAGTAGGGAAAATGGAAAGTGCCATCAGGACGTTGACGAAACTGATAAATAACTCCGGGAATGTGGCGAGCAATTTGCTCTAGGCGATGATACTCTGTGGGGGTAGATATATTCGCAGAATCAATGCCATTTTCCCTTAATTGAGCTTGGGTTTGTTCAAGTTTGCGGGTAAGTTCGCGAACTTGTGCCTCGGCTCGTTTATTCTGTGTAATGTCTCGCATTACTGATAGATGGCGGTGGGGTAAAAAGTTAGCTGTTGCCGCATATTCGACTATGCGGATATCCCCATCCGGCCGCACTAATCGGATTTCACCCCGGACTTTTTCCTGTTGTTGAAACTGTTGCCATAGTGCTTGGAAATTAAATCCCGGTTCCAGAAAGTCAGAGATGCAGCGTCCCAAAATTTCGTTTTTCTCTAGACCCAATAATTCACAGGCGGCGGGGTTGATATCTACATAACGCCCTCGGTCATCTGCGATCGCGATCGCATCTAGGGTAGTTTCAAAAAGCGCCCGCAATTGACGATCTCTTAGGGACTGCTGGGCCGGATCTGATTCATCAATTGGTCGATCGAGGCTAGGATCGTAATTTAGTGGGAATGACATATATTTTTAATTGGTTTAATATAAACTTTTCGCTCTAATCTAACGATACACTAGCAATTCTAAATAATTTGTATACTACACTTTTCTTTAAGGAATCATAGAGGAGGCAGTAGAGGATGAGAAAGGAGCTATTAATCAAGCAATTGTTAATATTAAGAAAAATGTATATTGGGTAAGATAGGGTACTGCTTAAGTCAATCCCCCTAGATTAATAGCTAACTCTGTGTATGCGGTAATAAATTGCTTATTTCTCCTGGCAAATCGGTAACTCAATCCTAAACTCAGTCCCTTTGTCAACTGTAGAAAAACACCGCAAATAACCCTGATGATTCTCTGTCACAATTTGATAGCTAGTTGCTAACCCCATACCAGTTCCTTTCCCGACAGGTTTAGTAGTAAAAAATGGATTAAATATTTTTTCTTGAACTTCGGCACTCATCCCACAACCATTATCTTGAATAGAGATGACAACCTGATTTTCTAAATAGAGAGAAGTGGTAATGGTAATGCAACCAATATAATCCGATATCTCTTTTGACTCTAGGCTGTCTCGTCGTTGTTCAATTGCATCAATAGCATTGACTAACAAATTCATAAATACCTGATTTAACAAACCACCATAACATTCAACTAGGGGTAATTTCCCATAATTTTGGATGAGATGAATCTCTGGTTTTCCCGCCCGACCATTCAAGCGATTTTGTAAAATAACTAAGGTGCTATCGATATTTTCATGAATATCTATTTCTTTAAAATCTGCTTCATCCAAGCGCGAAAATGTCCGCAGAGATTTAACGATATCCCCGATCCGTGTAGCTCCCGTTTTCATCGATTCCAGCAAATTAGAAAAATCACTTACTAGATACTCAAAGTCGATATCTTCTGTCAAAGTAGAAATCGCTGCGGGGGGACTCGGATAATACTCTTGGTAAAGGTGAATTAACTTAATTAAGCCACAAGCATAATCATTAGCAGGTTTAATATTGCTATAAATAAAACTCACGGGATTGTTAATTTCATGGGCGACTCCCGCTACTAATTGCCCCAAACTCGACATTTTTTCGGCTTGAATTAATTGAGTCTGAGTATTTTGCAATTTTTTAAGAGTGATTTCTAATTCTTCAGTTTGTTGCCGCAGTTGAATTTCCGAGCGACGGACTGCGGCTTCCGCTTGTATCCGCTCCATTTCCGCACCAGCACGAGTAGCAAAGATTTTCAAAATTGCTGACTGCATTTCTAAATCTTTTTCCATCGGCTTCGTGTCCATCACCTCCAATAATCCCAACTGATTACCAGCAGTATCTATAATTGGTAAACCAGCATAACTTTGCGTTTGAAGGGCGACTAAAGTATCATCTTGAGGAAACAAACAATCTACAGAATTGGGATAGCGACATACCTCACCATTGTTATCAATATTTTTACAGGGTGTATTTTTACAGGCTGTCCCAGCTAAATTGCAAGTAAAATTATCGCCAAAGTTGTCTCCGGCCCAAAATGCTAAAGTTTGCACGATCGATTTTTCGGGGTTCGCAAATTCAGCGATCGCAGCATAACGCACTCCTAAGACTTGGGCGAGATATTGAACGCAACTTTTGAAGAATTCTTCGCCTGTTTTCGCCGCCGTACCTTCGACAATTAACCGCAGAGCTTGTTCTTGGCGTTTGCGATCGGTAATATCCATTACTGTCCCAAATAAACTGACGATTTTTCGATCGTGCCGTTCGATTTCCATGCGATTATTGATATAGCGGACTGCACCATCCGCTCGGCAGATCCGAATGTCAAAGTTTTGGGGAATTCCTTGCTCGCTTGCTGCTTGAATGCAACTTATGAATAATTCCCGATCTTCGGGATAATATTTTTCGATCGTCTCTTCAAAATCTGGCTCTCCCTGTTCGGGATTTATCCCAAAAATCCGAAATAACTCCGCAGACCAGGTGATTTTTTGGGTAGCTAGGTCAAAAGACCAATTGCCAATATGAGCGACTCGTTGTGCTTCTTCTAGTTTTCTAGTAAGTTGTTGTTGGGCGATTTCGGCAGTTTTGCGATCGCTAATATCGCGAGATACGCCCACTGTTAAGATGGTCTCGCCTGCTTCGTTCCGAATGACCGATTTAATGGTATTGAACATCTGCACCTTGCCATCGTAACGGGTGACAGGTTCCTCAACTTCCAATGTTTTCCCAGTCTCAAACACATAAGCATCATCGCGAATGTATTGCAGCGTATAGTCTGGTTCATTAAAGGGAGCATCAATCATATCTCTGAGTTGCTCGTTGGTGAGACCGTAATAGTCTCGGAATGCCTTGTTTGCCCAGACAATGCGAGATTGAGGGCCTTTGACTAACACCATCTCCGTAAGGGCATCTAGAATCTGATGATACTTTTGCTCGTTTTGACGTAGGTTTTTTTCGGCAGCTTTGCGATCGCTAATATCGCAATGAGTGCCAATAAACCGCAAAGGTTGACCTTCTTTGTCCCATTCCACCACCTGACCGCGATCTAAAATCCACTTGTAAGAACCATCTTTACAACGCAAGCGATGTTCGTGGCGATAAGCTGAGGTTTCGCCCTTCTGGTGTTTGGAAAAAGCTTCATAGCATTGGGCTTTATCCTCTGGATGTATCCGAATTTCCCACTCTTCTACAGCATTGGGAATTTCATCTTCTGCGTAGCCCAGCATCGCTTTCCACTGCCGAGAAAAGTTGATTTCATTAGTTTTGATGTTCCAATCCCAAGTACCATCTCCCGCTCCTTCTAGGGCTAACTGCCAGCGGCTATTACTTTCTTGCAAAGCGATTTCTGCTTGTTTGCGATCGTGGATATAACGGGCTATTCCCAAACAAGCAACCACTTGCCCATCACAATCTCGCAGGGCTGATACATTGGAAGAGTGCCAGTAATAGTTACCATCTTGATGCAAAAATCGGTATTCAATTCCCCGCAGTTTCTCACCTTGTAAAGAGCGATCTACGGCCTCTACACAAATTTGTAAATCTTCTGGATAAATCCAATGAGAAAAAGACGCATCTAAGAAGTTTGCTAGTTCATATCCCATGACTTCTTTAAACTGGGGACTGACATAGCTAAATGTGGTATCGGGATTGATAATATAAACCATATCATTGAGATTTTCAATGATGCTGCGAAATTTATTTTCACTAATTCGTAAAGCTAGTTCTGTGGCTTTGCTTTCTGAGATATCCCGAATGGTTGTGGAAAAGTATTCGACTTCTCCATCTGTTGATTTGTGGGCGAGGATTACCTGAGAAACAGGGATTTCACGTCCGATCGAATCCAGTATTGCCGTCTCGCCGTGCCAACTGCCAGAACGTACTGCTTCTGGCAAACCCTGATTTAAGACAATATCTAAAGCCCACTCTGGATGACCTTTAGAGATTTCCATATCTGCGATCGCGCCATTATCATCATTAATATCAAGCAAATTTCGCCAAGCTCGATTGATGTAAAGAGTTTTACCCGTCAAATCAGCAGTTGAAATCAAATCTGATGTATTTTCCAGAATGGCAAGCAAACGTTGATTGTGAGCTTCAGCACGTTTGCTGTCTGTGATATCCCGAATATAGCCATGCCATAAGGTACTGCCATCGGGTTCTCGCTGAGGTGTAGCATTACCAACTAACCACAGCATCCGCCCATCGGGTAAACAAGCTCGATATTCGCAATACCAAGGGGTTAGGTGTGAGGCAGATTCGAGCAGGGATTGAGTGACGCGATCGCAGTCATCTGGGTGGATAGCACTAAAAGCTGAAGAAGCATCTTCGCGCACTTCTTCGGGGGAAACGCCATAAATTTCTCGAATTCCCTCGCTGGAGTAGGGAAGATGGAAAGTACCATCAGGACGTTGACGAAACTGAAAAATAGTGCCGGGGATGTGGCGGGCAATTTGCTCTAGGCGACTTTCTGACTCAATGCGATCGCTAATATCTGTGGTAATCCCATCAATACGAATCGGTTTTCCGGTTTCGTCATAGACCAAATAAGAGTTAACAGACAACCAGCGCACCTGTCCGTCGCGGCGAATAATGCGATATTCTGTTCTAGTTTTCCCCTTCTCTTGGAGTCTGACGAAAGCATTTGCAATCCGATCGCGATCGTCGGGATGAATGATTTCAAACCACAGATTAGGGTTAGAAAAAAACTCTGCCACCGAACAGCCAAATATTTGTTCTACGGCGGGGTTAATGTAAATCGTCTCATAGGTTTCCGGGTGAATTGACCACACCACTCCCTCAACGGAATTCAAAATGCTTTCCAGTCGTTGCTGAGATTCCCGTAATTGAGCTTGGGTTTGTTCTAGTTCGCTGACAGGTTCGCAAACTTGCTGCTCTAGCTGTTGTGTCAGTTCTTGGACTCGTGCCTCTGCTCGCTTACTCTGCGTAATATCTCGCATTACGGATAAGTGGCGGTGCGGTAAGAAGTTAGCCGTAGCAGCAAATTCCACTATCCGAATATCCCCATCGGCCCGCACCAAGCGGAACTCACCGCGTACTTTCTCTTGTTGCTGAAATTCTTGCCATGCTTGTTGGAAATTAAACCCCGGTTCTGCAAACTCAAAGATGCAGCGTCCGAGAAGTTCCTCTCTCTTTAGTCCAAACAATTCACAGGCGGCGGGGTTGACATCTAGGTAACATCCTCGATCGTCTGCGATCGCCATCCCATCCAGCGCCATCTCAAAAAGCGTCCGTAATTGGCGGTCTCTCAGAGATTGCTGGGCAAAATCTTCTTCATCAATCGGCAGATCCAGCAGAGGGTCGTAGCCTAAGGAGGATGACATAGACCGTGAATTGGTTTAATAAAAACTTTGTTCTACCAGTCAAGTATAGTCCACCGCCTCTTGTGCTGGTCAAGGGTATCTGCGCTCCTCTGTATAGATTTGGTAAAGACAAATAAATTTTAGGTAATATTTTCTGCAAAATTAGAAACCGGGTTTCTTAAAGAAATCCGGTTTCTAGATAGTTGTTCAGAGTACAACCAAACTAGCCATGAATAGCAGGAGCGTTCATAGCAATAGGCAAGAACTCACTAGCAGCTAAATCCAGAGGGAAGTTATGAGCATTGCGCTCGTGGATGACTTCAATCCCCAAATTAGCGCGGTTAATAATATCCGCCCAGGTGCTAATCGGTCGTCCTTGATTGTCAAGAATTGACTCGTTAAAATTAAACCCGTTCAGGTTAAAAGCCATTGTGGAAATTCCCAAAGCTGCGAACCAAATACCTACAACTGGCCAAGCAGCTAAAAAGAAGTGCAAAGAGCGAGAGTTGTTGAAGCTGGCATATTGGAAAATTAAGCGTCCGAAATAGCCGTGAGCTGCAACAATGTTATAAGTTTCTTGCTCTTGTCCAAACTTATAACCTGTATTAGCTGATTCGTTTTCAGTTGTTTCTCGCAACAGAGAAGAAGTTACCAAACTGCCGTGCATGGCGGCAAATAGCGAACCACCAAAGACACCAATTACACCTAATTGATGGAAGGGGTGCATGAGAATATTATGCTCAGCTTGGAACACAATCATAAAGTTGAAAGTTCCAGAAATACCCAGCATTAAACCATCAGAAAAGCTGCCTTGCCCGATAGGATAGATTAAAAGAACGGCAGTTGCAGCAGCAACAGGCGCAGAATAAGCAACTGCAATCCAGGGGCGCATTCCTAATCGGTAGCTAAGCTCCCACTCGCGACCCATGTAAGCGTAAATGCCGATTAAAAAGTGCAGGACAATTAGCTGATAAGGGCCGCCATTGTAAAGCCATTCATCAATAGAAGCTGCTTCCCATAAAGGGTAAAGGTGCAAACCAATAGCCGCAGAAGTCGGCACAATGGTACCAGTAATGATGTTGTTCCCGTAAAGTAGAGAACCGGAAACTGGCTCGCGGATGCCATCTAAATCGACGGGAGGGGCAGCAATAAAGGCCAGGATAAAAACGATAGTGGCAGTTAAGATGGTAGGAACCATTAACACGCCAAACCAGCCAATATAAAGCCGATTTTCTGTGCTAGTAATCCAGTTACAGAACCGAGACCATAGGTTATCTCCTATGGGTCTGCTTAAAGTAGTTGTCATTGCGATTATATCTCCTTGGAAATTAATGAGGAGGTCTGGGAAACACTGGGATCGAGTGTTTCCGCAGACACTTACTTTATAACCAATTAGTTATATGCTTGTCAAGCTTTTAGAGTAAAATTTATTTGTGATGCCTGAAATTCTTGATTTACAAGGGTTTCAGGCCTTGAAAATTTAGGCTTTGCCCGGAAAGCCTTATAAACCAGTAGTTCTAGGAAATTCTATCCCGCTCAGTGACATCATGGGAGCAGTGTCACGCGATCGCTACTCTAAAGAAAATTTGTTTCCTGCTTGATTTATAATATAACTTTATGGTAATGTGGTAAATTTAAGGTAGTGGAACCTATGCAGTTCTCAAAAAATCACCTTTCGGAACACCGGAACTATACTTACGACACTTTATTAATAGCGTGCTAGAGACATCTCCCAAAACCTTAGCTCCTGTGGCAGATTATTTCAAAATCCTTTCTGAAGTTAGCCGACTTCAGGTTTTGTGCTGCCTCAAATCTGGAGCAAAAAATGTTACTGAAATCATTGAAATGACGGGACTCGGACAGGCGAATGTTTCTAAACACCTGAAAGCGATCGCGCAAATGGGTATGGTTTCTCGAACCCAAGTTGGAGTCAGTGTGTATTACGAAATTTCCGATCCGCTAATTTTTGAACTTTGTGAGTTAGTGTGCAGTCGTCTGGGGGAGCGCTTAGAATACCAATCTGAGCAGTTGAAACAGCTTGAGGGTCTGCATCAAAAGCAGAAATAATGAGTTCTCAAGTAGGTTTTTCCTCGATAATTAATTTTAAGAGTTCTAAAACAATGAACAAGCGACTGAGAACTTTAGCTTTAACAATTGTCACTGTTTTAGTGTTATTGATAGCAGTCAATATCACAATAGAGCCAGCAATGGCTTTAGTCCAAAAGACAGAAGAAGCACCAGGTCAAATCCTTTACCAAGCCCGCCATCATCTAAAAGATTCCAGCGGCAACACTTGGCAAGTGGTTCTGTTTAAACAAAGTAAAACCAATCAATTAGATAATATCAATTTGCGATTAGTTGCTTTTCCCGATGTCGCAGAATTTGCTCACCCAAAAGATTTACAGATTGCAACAACTAACGGGCAAAATTTTACAGCAGCGGATGTTTTCGATCGAAAAGCTCCGGCTCCTAATGTGGGACAGTACGATTTAAGTCCCCTTCTGAAAAAATTGCCAGTAGGTTATGCTCTCAAACTTTCATTGCCACTCGTTGATGGGCAATCTCTAATTCTAAATATTCCCCCTTCTTGGGTAGAAGAATGGCAAGAAGTTGCTAGGGAAGAGGGGCTAGGGGCTAGGGGCTAGGGGCTAGGGAAGAGGAAAGAGGGAAGAGGAAAGAGGGAAGAGGAAAGAGGGAAAAGCTTACGACCTAATGGATTATGAATCAGAGGTAACACTGGGAGTTGTCCTAACTGCCAAAGAGGTTGCTATAATCCAATCTGCATTGTTGACTTAACTTCAGAAGAAAGATCCACCTCATGCCTTCTGCCTCCTGCGGTTATAAACTAATTTGGATCGCTGAATGCCGGGTTATTAATAAACTCTCGATCCGTTAAACTTCGCAGGAAAGCGAGCAAATCTTCCCGCTCTTGTACTGTTAACTTAAAACCATTAATAAAATTACTTTTTAGTGGATTTTCACTGCCTACCCCCTCAAAAATTCCTTTCTTAATATTTCTCCCTCCCGCTTGATAGTGATCGATAACTTCTTCAAGGGTCTTAATACTACCATCGTGCATATAAGGTGCAGTCAAATCAATATTACGAAGGGTAGGCGCTTTAAATTTTCCCATATCTAAAGGAGAGTTTGTAATCTCGTAAACTCCTGTATTGTCAGGCGGATAAGCACCATTACCATCGATATTATATAGGCCTGTATTGTGAAAGGCAATCTCTTTAAAAGCTAAACGTTCGTGCATGATAGAATCAGAGAAATTAATGCCACCGTGACAATGGAAACATTCTAAACGTTCGCTGTTAAATAACTCTTCACCCCGTTTAGCTGCGGCAGAAATAGCATTGACTTCACCGCCGTAGCGGTAGCGATCGTAGGGAGAATTTACAGAAATTAGAGTCCGTTCAAAAGCAGCTATAGCTTTTGCCAGATGGCTAATAGTAATTGAATTTTTACTTTCCCTAAAAGCCTCTGCAAATAATTTTTGATATTGAGGATTTTGACCCAAAAAACTTATAATTTTTTCTTCCTTTCCTACCATTCCTAATTCAATAGGATGTTCGCCAAATAACGGAACTAATAGCTGAGATTCTAACTGCGTTTGTAGAGGATTTGCCCAAGTTAGCACAGAATTGTAGGCAATATTGGCTAAACTCATAGAATTGCGCGGGTGTTTTTCACCAGTGGCACCGATTCCTACTGTTTTGCCATCGGTAAAAGCTTGGGATTGAAGATGACAGGAGGCACAGGAAAATTTTCCAGTAATTGATAAGCGTTTTTCATAGAAAAGATGCCGCCCCAATTCTACTTTTTCTGTACTCATGGGGTTATCTGCTGGTACAATTGGCTTAGGCATCCAATCAGGGATATTCCACTGATAAACTAGAGGTGAAGTCATCGCGATCGCGCCTCTGGAAGCTGACAAAGTTTTACTCAATTCCAAGGCTAGAAAAAATGATAAAATGCAGGCAGCTATGAAGGCTAACAACCGAGATAACTTCATTATACAATTCTATTTTTTAACTGTAAAAAACGTCTGTTTAACAGCAGATTTGCCGCCAAAAGGCAAACCTAAACTGGTCATAATACCAGCGCAATCGCCGTCATTTGGTGATGACATACAACCTAGTGGAGTATTTGGTTGATTAGTTTCCAAATTACTATTAGCAACTAACGGTTCCAAATCAGCAACTACTGTATTATTATTAGTGTCAAAGTTGCTAAGAATTACTTTTGTAGTGTTAGGATTACTACAACTATTCGGTTTCTGGTTATCTCCTGATGCTTGGCATCCTGTGCTACCTAAGTGAATAGAAAAACCTGTTTGATTTCCTTCATGTCCATGCTGTCCGTGTTCCTTCTCTGAAGCATTTGTCTTAGTTCCGCTTTCGTTTTTCAAATCAATACGTAAAAATTTGTAGCCACCTTGCCAGTTCCACCAGAGAGATGTTAAATTCAAAGGAGAAGGGGCAAGAGCTGCATCACTATGATTGAGGTTGAAGGGAACGCCGAGGGTAAATTGCAAACCTTTGTAGTTGCCTTTGGGTATTGTCCCAATGACGCGATCGCGCATCTCCACCGTTCCATTACTACAAGCACCAGCTTTGTTCTCAAAATCTAAAAGGGCAACGTTTTGGTATTGCCATTTGCCATCTTGTTTTAAACTAATAGGTACAACTTTCCCATTAGCATCAATTAAGGCAAGATCGGATACATAAAACCGGAAGTCAGTGGGTGTAACTGTAGTGGCAGGCTTACCTAAATTACTGTAGCTTTTGCCGCAGTCAAGGGGTTGATTGCCGACTCTCGCGCTAAACTTAATCTCCACTTCTTGAGGAGTTTGTGCTTGGGCCTGAGTCCAAGTAAATGCCGCATAGCTACCTGCAATAGTAAGAGTTGTAGCGGCAGTAGATGCTAGCAATAGTTGTCTTTTCATCTAAAATTAATAGCAGCTAAGGTGAATGCCTAAACTACACAGCACTTTTTAGGTAAATGAGGTACATAAAATTCGAGTACGGACGCGACATTCCCCTGTACTTAATGAGTATTGATTGTCGGGTGTACTTCATAAACGTGGTATTTGCTGTAAGTTTTAAATCGGCTTTCAGATTCTCACACTTTCCCACTCGCAGTGTCAAATGACAGGCTGTCACACTTAAAATTAACAGGAAAAATTATTAATAATGACGATCGATAAATTTTTAGTGATTTTGAGTAATATTAAATCATTGTTAACAAATAAAATTGTGGCTATCCGTGAATTTGCCTCAATCGCCCATTTCACGGTCATTTCCGCAAAGGTTAATGTAATTTAAGTAGTGATATTATGAATATAATTCTCAATTATTTAATGAGAAATTACCCTCTTAATCATTCTAATACTATGTCACAAATACATTTAGGGCACTTGTTGCCCGGTCAAAGCGCCACTATTTCAGGAATACAAGCTGACGAAGGTTTGCAACAAAGGCTCCGAGCGTTGGGTTTTCGCGCCAGCAGACAAGTGCAAATGATTCGGCGGGCAGCATTTTTCGGGCCACTCCACGTCCGCGTGGGGACAACAGAAATTATGCTTCGTCGCCACGATGCCAAGGAAATTAAAATTACGGATGTAACATCGGGAGAACTTTGATGAAACAGATTGCAGTTGTGGGAATGCCAAATACGGGGAAATCAACTTTTTTTAACCGCATTACTGGCGCTAATGCTAGGATTGGTAACTGGCCGGGGATTACTGTAGATTTGATGGTGGCAAAAGTCCAACTGGGGAATGAAGCAGCGGAAATGGTGGACTTGCCAGGGATTTATGACTTGCACGGCTTTTCGGAAGATGAGCAAGTAGTAAGAAATTTTCTTGAGAATAATCCCATACATTTAGTGCTGATGATTCTCAACGCTACTCAAATTGACCGCCAAATTAGCCTAGCTTTGCAGGTGAAATGTTTAGGTGTACCAGCGGTGTTACTGCTAAATATGGCAGATGAAGCGCCACAATTTGGGGTCGATATTGACCAACAGAAAATGTCAGAGCATCTAGGGATGCCTGTGATGCCTATTAGTGCTAAATACGGTCAGGGTTACGCAACTGCTTACCAAGCAATTACTGATAGTTTGAACCGTCAGGAAAAGGCGATTTCTGTTGGTAAGATTAATGAGCATTTAGTGAGCGATCGCCAAATAGCTGACGAGATGGGAAGTTTGTTAAAAGCTGCCGTTCACGTCCCGCATCAAATTAAAGAAAATTGGACAACTAAACTAGATGCGGTGCTGCTGCATCCGGTGTTGGGGTTGCCGATATTTTTTGCAGCCATGTTTTTGATGTTCCAGGCAGTATATGCTCTGGGAACTCCTATGCAGGAGTTATTAGGCTCTGGCTTTGATTGGATTCAAGCTAATGCTTTAGAACCGCTACTGGGAGGAGTACCAGAGTTATTTAGGGGTTTCTTAATTGACGGTCTTTATACTGGGATGACGACGGTAGCGGCATTTATTCCCGTGATTTTGCTGTTCTTTATCTGCATGGCGGTGATCGAAGATAGTGGCTATTTATCGCGATCGGCATTTTTGATGGATGTTTTGATGCAGAAAATGGGATTGGATGGCCGATCTTTTGTGATGTCGTTGATGGGATTTGGCTGCAACGTCCCCGCAATTATGGGAACGCGGGTAATGCGATCGCCAGGATTGCGGTTGTTGACAATGATGGTAATTCCCTTTTCTCTTTGTTCGGCTCGGTTGAATGTATTCATCTTTATGAGTACGGCGCTATTTGCAGCTAAAACTGCACCTATAGTGTTGTTTAGTTTGTATTTACTGAGTTTTGTTGCAGCTATTTTAACTGCGGCTTTGTTTAAGGGTAAGTTTGAGAGTAAAGAGCCTTTTATCTTAGAATTGCCGCCTTATCGCTTTCCCACTTTTAAGCAAATGTTACTGCGTTCTTGGTGCGAAGTTCGTCACTTTGTCAAGTGGTCGAATAAGTTTATTATCTTTGGAGTAGTAGCAATTTGGGCGCTGAATAATTTGCCTCCGGGCCTACCACCTGCAAGTTCTCAAACTTTGTCGGGAATACTTGGTCAGTTGACACAGCCTATTTTTGACCCAATTGGGATTAATCCTCAATTGACAGTGGCGCTACTGTTTGGGTTTATTGCCAAGGAGATTGTTTTGGGTGGTTTAGCGGTGATTTATGGCAAGTCTGAGGATGCAGATTTGATGGGTGCGATCGCGCAACAGGTAGACTGGGTACAAGCTTATAGTTTTATGCTTTTTACTTTGCTGTATGTGCCTTGTCTGTCCACAATTGCGGTACTTAAAAGTGAGTCTAAAAGCGCCAAGTTTGCTTGGCTTTCCGTGCTATGGTCAATAGCTTTAGCTTGGGGAGCAAGTTTTATTTTTTACCAAGGTGCAAGGGCTTTAGGGTTTTAGAATATTCTCTCACTCTAGCTAACTAACTCTAGCTAATGTGGGTCACGCAGGAGGCAGAAGGCAGGAGGCAGGAGGCAGGAGGTAGAAGGCAGGAGGCAGAACGAAGTATTTTCGTCAAAAAACCCGGTTTCTTTGGTTGGGTGCGTAAGTCCTGTTGATATATATGCGTGTCATGGGGAGGTAAGCAAAGCACAGTTGCGAGGTACAAGCAAGGACATGATGGCGTTTGTTTATGTCCCCCTACTTATCATTTTATTGACTATCTAGTAATATTTATTTTTCAGATAAATTAAGAATTGCCCACTTAATTTCACACAAAATTTACATTAATGGCTGAGAATATAATGATTCCATAAAGTCTCACCTCACAACTATCAACCCTAGAAAAACTGTGCCACGATGGAATCATAGAAGAAACCACCACTAACCATCGAAGACGAGGCAGGACTATGAAAACTACCCTTAAAAGTGCGATCGCCATACCATTTTCCTTAGCTTTAACAGCCTTAGTAGCCGCTCCTTCTCTTGCGGGTTCTCTCACTTTTGCAACTAACGTCGAAGAATTTAACGAAGGCGTTGGCATTAAAGAAGCTTATAGAAGAAATGCGGCTAATGCTCTGGGTGCTCCTCAACTCAATGCTTACAGCAGCACTAAGGACTTTTTGAGCTTAGGTGTAGGCGGTTCTGCGATATTCAGTTTCGGTACGCAATTTACAAACAAGGTCACACTCTGGGAAACTACTTGGGGAGATAAGAATGGCAAACAGTCAGCTTATGACGAGCAAGTAGAAATTTTTGCCAGCAATAGCTTAGATGGCGCTTGGACTCGTCTGGGTTTGATCAAGAATATTGCAGATGGTGCTTATAATACAGCGGAAGGAGCTTCCCTGAGTTTTGATGGCATTTTCCAATACCTAAAGCTAGTAGATAAATCTGCTGCTGGTAGCGATCGCGATGGTTTTGATGTTAATGGTATCGGTGTAGAATCTGTACCTGAACCTTTCACAATTGCTGGTATGGTACTAGGTGCTAGCGGGATGATTGCTGCTCGTCGTCGTCGCACTAAGCAAAATGCCTAGAAACAAAGCATACATTAACGGGCCGACGGGGTAACAAGCTAAGTTAAAGCCTTGTCAGAGTGTGGTTGTAGCAAATACCTCTCGACCCAAATTTATTTAATAGGACTTACGCATCGAGTTCCAGAAACCTGGTTTTTGGGACTCGATGCGTAAGTCCTTTTTAAGGAACTACAAAAAAATTATTATAATTTTCTAAACTATTCAGGTAAGATCGCGATCTACAAGATGCCCAGGATAGCGAAATTTAATAGTTAGAGCAACCGCCAAGGTGGTTAGGATGTTCTAAGTTAGTGAAACCAATTTATTATCTTCTTCCCTAAGCATCCTAGCTTCTAGTACCTAACTATCTATCGATTCCATTGGCATCAAAATCAATAAATAATTAGTAGGTTGGATAGATGTGGGATCTACCCAATTTACTAGCCTAAATAATACTGATGCCACCAAATTTGATCTTATGACACCGCTGCCTAATTACCGCCCTAAACAACTATCTCTTGGCCCTTTAGAGGCGGAGATTTTGAATATTGTTTGGGAACTAAACTCTGCTACAGTTAAAGAAGTACATGACTGGATTTTAGCAGATCCCGACCGCGAATTAGCTTATGCTTCAGTCACAACAGTGCTGCGTCGCCTGACAGAAAAAGGTTGGCTTGCCTGCGATAAAACAGAGCGAACATTCACTTGGAAACCCCTAGTTTCTAGTCAGGAAGCTCAAGCAATATTCGCCTATAATCGTTTGCAGCAATTTCTAGCAGTAGGAAACCCGGATATAGTAGCGGCTTTTGCAGATAGTCTCGATGAAGCTAGCTTAGAACAAATAGAAGCAATTGCCCAACGAATACAGGCTGTCCGTCGAGCGAGGGAGGAGCAAAAATAATGCACGCAATCCTGATTTTAGCAGCCCTGGGAATCTCTTGGTCGCTCAGGCTAAGATGGTCTTCTCCAATTGGAAACTGGTCAGAACGTTGGCAGCGATCGCTTTTGTTTTTTCTGTTTCCGCCGCTGCTTTTAATCGTGACATTCCTAGCCGTTTTATTCATGGGGCCAGGAGGAGAAATGGTAGGAATTTGGGATGGATGGTTAAGCTACTTGTTATCGCTTTCTTTTTTAGCGATCGCAGTAATTTGTTGTATAAAGCTAGCTATAGATAGCACTTTATTTTTACAACAAATTCGGAGCTATCCTCTCAAAAAAGTTGTAGGAAAATCAGTCAGAATTTTGAACACGCCAGCTCTTTTTTCGGCTGTAATTGGTTTTTGGCAGCCAGAGTTCACAGTGAGTACAGGATTGCTAAATACCCTCGATCGAGATCATCTCAAAGCAGTTATTGCCCACGAACAAGCACATTGTTATTATCGGGATACCTTCTGGTTTTTCTGGATGGGTTGGCTACGTCAAGTTACAGCTTGGCTACCCCAGACTAAAGCATTGTGGGAAGAGCTATTAGTATTGCGAGAAATACGTGCGGATGCTCATGCTGCTAGTCAAGTTGATTCTCTGTTATTAGCTGAAGCTTTGCTATTGGTAGCCAGCTATCCGCACCGATATTCAGATATTATTTGTATTATTGGTGCTGTGGGCCCGCAACATCGATTAGAGGAAAGAATAGAAGCACTTTTAGGAGAGCAAAAAAATTTGCTAAAGCTGAATCCTTGGTTTTGGAGTTGGTTACTGTTAACGCTTTCGCCCTTAGTAACTGTGCCGTTTCACAATTAGGCAATCGCCTGCGACATTTCTTGAGTAAAATTAATCTGTGTGATAGAATCATTATAAAGTCATAGAAATTGTTGCCTTTACAGGTTAGCCAAAATGACAAATGTAACAGAAGTCTTGAAATCAGCTCAGTTTGTGGTTGATGCTAGTGGTAAAAAGACTGCGGTGCAGTTGAGTGTTGCTGCTTGGGAAGCTTTATTAGATTGGATAGAAGATCGGGAAGATGAGGGGATTTTTCGAGAAGCAATGAGTCAGTTACGAGAGGCGGGGGGGAGTCCTGAAAAAGCGGGTTGGTTGGATTGGGAAGCGGTTAAAGATGACTGGGAGAAAGATTGAGGTTGTTTAAATGTATCGAGTTCGTGTACAGGCTTCTGTCTATAATGAGAGGCGAAATTTACCGGGAGTTTTTCGCCAGCGGATTAAGAAAATTATTGAAGATTTAGTGGAAAATCCGCGCCCTTTTAATAGTATTAAACTAGAATTTTCCCTTGATGCAGGTTGGGAACCAAGGCGAATTAGAGTAGATTCTTGGCGCATTATCTATGCGGTTGATGATGCGTTTGAACAGGTAGTAGTATTAGGGATTAAGAAGCGTCCGCCTTATGATTATGAGGATTTAATAGATTTGTTTGCTGAGTTAGAGTAGTTTTAGTCTTGAGTATCTGTGAGCCATTCTCGCTCGATTCTTTCTAAGTCTTTCGCGGCTCCCAATTTCTGAAAGATTTGATGGGCGGTGTTGTAATGTTGTTGGGCGAGTTCTGCGTTACCGCGCTTTCGCCAGACTTGAGCAAGAAAAAAACTAGCGTAAGCAATGTACCAAGGTGATTCCACTTCTTTAAATCTTTCTAAAGCATCAGTTAAAAATTGTTCTGCGACATCTAAGTTACCCCTACCTAGTTCAACTGCTCCCAAAAAACCAATTAAAGGTGCTATCTCAAAGCGATCGCCCAATTCTGTCTGAACTTCCAAACCTTTCCGATACAGCCGCTCAGATTCATCCCAATTACCACGATTTCGCTCTATCTCTCCCAACAATCGCCAAGAAATTGCCATAGCTGCGCGATCGCCTAATTCTGTCCTTAATTCCAAAGATTGCCGATACAGTCGTTCAGCTTCCTCCCAATTGCCACGAAGTTGCTCAATATATCCCAACTGTCCCCAAGAAGATGCCATCCCAGAGCGATCGCCTAATTCTGTCATAACTTCCAAACCTTTCCGAAACAGTCGCTCAGCTTCCTCCCAATTACCGCGATTTCGCTCTATCTCTCCCAACAGTTTCCAAGAATTTGCCATCCCAGAGAGATCGCCTAATTCTGTGCTTAATTCCAAAGATTGCCGAAACAGTCGCTCAGCTTCATCCCAATTACCGCGATATCGCTCAATATCTCCCAACGCTCTCCAAGTAGTTGCCATCCCAGAGCGATCGCCTAATTCTGTCATTATTTCCAAACATTGCCGATACAACCGTTCCGCTTCATTCCAATTACCATGATATCGTTCAATATCTCCCAATAGTCCCCAAGAATTTGCCATACCTGCGCGATCGCCATACTCACTATAAATCTCTAAAGCTTTTTTATAATAATGCTCCGCTTCAGCTTGATCCCACATTTCCTTTGCAACCCATCCTAATTGCTGGTACGTACTTGCTTGAGAATAAAAATCTCCAATTTCTTGTTGAATTGCTAAACATTGCTGATAATAATCTTTTGCTTTTTGCCAATCCCGCAAATCTCGACAAATATTCCCCAAACCATACAAAACATTAGCTTCCCCCTGACGATTTTCCTGTTCTCGGACAATTTCCAGCGATGTTTGATATACTCTCATGGCCTCCGAAAATTGTCGCTGTTGCCGATACATTGCACCCAATTCTTTATAGACTTCAGCTTGCAACGATAAATTTTTACTGTGGGTTGTCAACTCCAAAGCTTTCTCTAAATGCTCTCTCGCCTTCACTGGATTTCCTTGACTGAGATAAGCTACTCCCAGTTGATGTAAAATATTGCTGCAAGCACTAGGATTTTTTGCCGATCCAGAATGACTCGGATTGTAGTCCATCAACAAAGACTCTAAAAGTTCAATTCTTTCTTGCTTTTCTGGGGTTTTTAAGGTACTAAAACTCCTTTCCGAATCTAGAGTCCGAGCAACGGCATCATCTCTAGTAAATTGAGTAGTTTTAAAGAGAAATACGCCAGATTTCCACGCCCAAAAATCCGGGGCAAACTTCGCCAAACGAGTAATCGCATAGTCTGGCAAAACAAACAGCATCGGATGGGGAACGCTGGTTTTATAAGCATCTCGCACAAAATTAAGGTCTTGTAAAACGGGAGGATATTCCCCAAATTTACCAATAGACTTTTCCAATCCCCGCACAATTAAAACTAATTTTTTATTGGCATCTAGTTGAATTGTCGGTAAAATTTTCACAATTTCGTCTCGGAGAAAGCGTAAATTCTCATCAAACTCCAAAACCTCAAATTGATTTTCTTGAGAAATGAGATGATTTTTTAAAGCATCAATCAACAAATCAGCTTCAGCATTAAAATTAACTTCCACAAACCCAATCGTAAACTTTTCCGAAAAATCAACAAAGGTCAAAAGGTCAGTAAATGCCTGCTGATTTACATCTAGAAATTGCTCAATTCCTGAATCCAGATCATTCTGGGTTAACATTTGATTGTCTCGCATCTCGGAGAGCTTTTTGAAATTCTTCATTTTGCTTCACCACCGGATTCGGATAGTTCCATCGATTTTTACCGTTGTATTCCAAAACCGAAAGATTGAATAACATCAATTCGCTCATTTCATCTTTATTAATATTTTTTGTCAAACAAACTTGAGCTAAAAATGGATAATGATCTTGCGGGATAATTCGCTCAAAGTTAAATTGTTCCTGTTTGATTGCGTAAGTAACATCATCAGCCATTATTTTAGCATGACCGCGACCGCTGGCGGTTATGCAAGCCGTCCGCATGATCTGGATGAGTTGGCGAACATGGCCGCCACTGGCTTTTGCTAATTCTAGCAATTGTTCGCGAGAATCAAAGATTTTATCAACTTCAACTCGGCGATCGATTAAACCAGCCATAGCATTTAAGTTAAATTCGTTATAGTTTAAGTCACAATCATCTCGCTTAAATTCATAAATATTGACCATCGGGACAATGTGAGGACAGTCAAAATTCTTTATGGCATTTTGAGATGAGTAAAGAACTAAAAGCGGAACTGTATAAATAATCGTACAATTCAATTCTTGAAGTTGAGCAGCATAGTCAAAAAATAAATGGTTTGCTACCTTGGGAGGAACGCGGTCTAAATTATCAAAGATAATCAGAAAGCCTTTATACTCAGGAAACTTATTTCGCAGTTTTTTGACAGCATCATTTAAAAGTAAATTGATATCTGCTTTCAATCGCGAAATGTCTTTTTCTAAATTTTGGCGAATTGTTGTTTTTTGTTTATCAGAGCCTTTGATTTGCGCCAGTAACTTGACCAACAACTTTGCTAAAAATGGAGCCTCTGGGCCTAAAGTTGCTTCCGCTTCCACACTTACGGAACTTTCAACCGTTCGTTCTGATTCTTTAGTGACATCCTTAAACCAAGCCTCAAAATTATCCATCAGCCGAGGATCTAATTTCAATCCTAGCCGCCGCATTTCAAACTCAATTCGCTTGATGACAATTAAATAGAAATCTGTATAACTGGCATCATTAATATCGGTTTCTTCTTGCACCTCCAGATAAATGACGCGATAATTGACTTCCCACTGCTTTTGAATTCGTTTCAATTCGGTACTTTTACCGCAGCCCCGATGTCCTGTAAACAAGATTGTGGTAAATTCTTCGGGTTCTTGAAAGTCTAAAATATTACTGACACCTGCGATCGCTTCCGTTTTGCGGACTTCTGATAAATCAACGTAGTAGCGATCGAGGTCTGCCCCTTCCAAAGATTGGAGAGGATTACAAACTTGATAAGCAGTTTTGAGGGTAGTTGCGCGGTGAATAGGAAGAGAAGTCATAAGTTTTTAATTTAGTAAATGTATTGCCAGCATTATTGACAACCGATCAAACTCAATTTATTTGAATTATTGAATTTTACCAAAAAACGCTTTATTAGACAAAATTACTTGGGAGAAAGGCTTTTCTGGATCGCAAGCGGTTAAAACCGTCTAGTGAAGAAAATCAAATTTCAACCCGCGCAGGCGGGTTTTGTATGTGTAGACGCGGTTTCAACCGCCGCGTAAATACAATTAATTTCAACCCGCGCAGGCTGGTTTTGCCTGTGTAGACGCGGTTTCAACCGCCCCGTAAATACAACCCTCCGCGCCCTCTAAGCCTCTACAATCCCCCCCAATCGCCAAAACCGAACCTCAACAGACGGATACCACCCACCTGAAAAATTAAAACCATGATTAAAATTCGTTACAATCAGTACATACAAAAGAGAAAAAAAGCTCTTATCTCAAAATTAGAGGTAGCCAAATGAACAGTACATTTCGCGTCGGCAACCTGTTTGGAATCCCATTTTACCTGCATCCCTCGTGGTTTTTAGTCCTGGCATTAGTAACCTGGGACTACGGCAGATTCCTAGCCGCAAGCTTTCCTGCTTTAGGCCCCCTATCGCCTTGGGTGCTGGGATTAGTCACAGCATTGCTATTATTTGCCTCCGTACTCGCCCACGAATTAGGACACAGTTGGGTAGCCATTAAACAGGGAATTGACGTGAAATCGATCACGCTGTTTCTATTTGGAGGATTAGCCAACCTCGATAAAGAATCAAAAACTCCAGGGGAAGCATTTTGGGTAGCGATCGCAGGCCCCCTAGTCAGCATTATCCTGTTCGCCTTACTCACCACCATCGGCGCAACATTACCCATCACAGGCCCGATCGCTGCGATCGTAGGAATGCTAGCCTACATCAACTTAGCCCTGGGGTTATTTAACTTAATTCCTGGCTTACCCCTCGATGGCGGAAACATCCTCAAAGCGATCGTCTGGAAAATCACCGGCAACCCTTACAAAGGCACGCTATTCGCTAGCCGCGTCGGTCAACTCTTAGGTGCGATCGCCATTATCTCAGGATTCGTTGGTAACTTCTGGAACATATTAATCGGTTGGTTCCTGTGGCAAAATGCAGGTCAATCCGCCCAATCAGCTAAAGTTCAAAATGAACTCGCAGGATTAACAGCAGCAGATGCCGTCACCCCAGACAGTCCAATCGTTTCCGAACACCTATCTATAAGAGAATTCGCCAACGATTACATCATCGGCAAAACTCCCTGGGCGCGATTCTTAGTCACAGGGGAAGCGGGACAATTAGTAGGCGCGATCGCCGCTGATGACATCAAAAATATTCCCACATCTCACTGGCCAGAAGTTCAAGTCAAAGAACTCATACAACCGATCAATTTTTCTACAGCAGTTCAACCGGATCAATCCTTACTGGAAGTCGCCACTCTGCTAGAACAATTGAAAGTACAAGAACTGCCTGTAATTCGCGACAACGGCGTACTCGTAGGACTAATCGAAAAATCGGGAATCATCCGTTTACTTCAAACGCGATCGGAAGCCAAGCCTGCTTAATATTTAGGGGCTAGGGGCTAGGGGCTAGGGGCTAGGGAAGAAGGGAATAGAATTAAGGGTTTCAGCTATTCTGAATGTCCTAATCACCTTGCAATCACCTTGGCGGTTCCTATATCTCGGTAGTTAGTAAGTTCTGGACATAATATTCTGTCTCATTGTGAGCAAACAGAAGCAATCTCAAGGTCTTGAGATTGCTTCTGTTTTCTTCGTTTTTTACAACTCACGATCGCACACTTATAGGACTTACGCAAAAGATCGTAACGCCGCCATCCTCCCCCTCTCCCCCTCTCCCCCATCCTCCTCTCCATCTCCCCCATCCTCCCCCTCTCTTACCCTAGTCCTGAGCATCGTAGCCCCTGGCCCCTACCTAGTTGTCCTCAGACAATATCCTTTGCAAATAAGTGGCTACCACCTGTGGATACTCAACCATTGCCAAATGCCCACAATCGGGAATTTGCATTACATTCTCGCCACATCCAGCAAATAGCCAGTGAAAACTAGCCAAATGTAAAACATATTTTGGTTCCATAATTGGATCGCGATCGCCTGTAATAAAATAAACAGGCTGCTTCAATCGCGCTACAATTTGCGGCAAAAGGTGTACTTCCGCCTCAGTAGTAGAATCCAATAGCGCCCCTAAAGCCGCCTGGGGATGGGCCGCTGCAAAATCAATTAACCGCTGACGACCCCAAAAACGCGCGATCGCATTTACCACACTCATTCGCGCAAACATTAGATCCATTAGCGGTAGATAAGACAGCCACAGCGGCCGCCACCTCACCAACTGCTGGCCCACTGACCGAAATCGCTCAAACTCCTCCTTCAGGTAAATCCCGCCGCCAGAATTGACGCAGACTACCCCCTTAACTTGCTGCGGGGACAAATCAGCGGCCCAAAGAGCGATCGCACCCCCCAGGGAATGCCCAACCAGCCAAGCACTAGAAATATCTAACTTTTCGAGTAAAACCGCCAAATCCTCAGCATAGGCCGCAGGACTATAGCTCAAATTAGCAGGCGCTTCAAACCCCCGGCTGGGTTCAGATTCCCCAAACCCTCGCAAATCGTAGCAAAGGCACTGATAATCAGATGCCAGCAAATCGATCAACGGTTGCCAATAGTGACGGCTTAAAAGCCAACCATGCAGAAATACTAAAACGTGGGGAGATCCAGTGGGAGCCGTCAAACAGTAAGAGTGGCGAACCCCCAAAATATCAATGGTTGCCATCTTTCTATCCTAATCCCAAATTGGCATCAGCAGAAAAATAGAAGAAGGGGCTAGGGGCTA
>NZ_CACA01000297.1:0-18368 GCF_000180455.1 Kamptonema sp. PCC 6506 | reverse complement strand
TTCAGTAATATCAATGGTTGAAGATATACTGGCTTTACCCAAAAATATGTAACGCCGCCATCCTGGCGGTAAAAGAACCGCCAGGATGGCGGCGTTACGTAAATCCTCAATCAACCTCCTGCCTTCTGCCTTCTGCCTTCTGCCTTCTACTTATCCATCGAGAATCATATCCCTAATTAGCTGGGCAGTTGCGGGCGCTAATAATACGCCATTTCGATAATGTCCAGAAGCAATAATTACGCGATCGCAACCAGGAAGTTTCCGAATAATTGGTGCTGGTTGGCCTTCTGGGCGGGGGCGCAATCCCGACCATTTCCTAATAATGTTAGCTTCAGCTAAAACAGGACAAAAGGCAATTGCCTTTGCCATCACTTCATCTAACTTAATACTATCCGCTACAATTTCACCCTCACTTAGGGGAAACTCAACGGTCGCACCTACCCAATATTCGCCTTTTCCTAAAGGTACAATATGAACATCATCGCAGGTAATTACTGGCTGAAAATCAGAACCGATCGCGGTATTTTCTAAGCGTAAATGTAATGCTTGACCTAAGACGGGGCGAATATCGATAGACTGTTTTAAAGATGCTGTGAGAGAAGTTGAACCCAAACCAGCGGCTATAATTAACCAGTCGCATTCTAAGTTTTCTGTTGGTGTTTGAATCTGATAGCAACCTGTAGGAGAAGCGCCGATATCGAAAACAGCGCGCTCGAATTGAAAATCAACCCCTTTCTGCTGAGCAGCAGCAACTAAAGCTAAAGTTAAAACAGTTGGATCTAGTTGTCTGTCTTGCGGGGAATAAATACCAGTAATAATCCCCTCTAAGTTTAGCTGAGGAAAGCGATCGCGCACTTTTTCTACATCCCAAATCTCCAAATTCCAACCTTGAGATTTGCGAGTTACAGCCAACTTTTCCCAATTGCTCAAATCCTCTCCTTCCAGACAAAGCCTCAAAATTCCATCTCTATTCACAGGAATTTTTTGCCCAGTAATTGCCTCTAACTCCGGTATCAGGGTTTCATAACGCTTGATACTATTTTCCCTTAATTGCCAATTCCTACCCTTAACTTTCTGACTAACAATACCCATTAATACACCGAGGGCGGCCCCAGTAGAAGCTTTGGCGGGTGTTTCTTTGTCTAAAACTGTAATTTTTAGTTCGGGAATTTGGCTGAGTTCATAAGCAATTGTTGCCCCAATTACACCACAGCCAATAATTATAACTCTGCTCATTTCTATATCTCTTTTCTACGTAGAAAAGATAAGAGAGCATTGCTAATTTTTTCAGACCAATGTTCTTGAGGGTAATGGGCGGCTCCTTCTAGTTTAACTAATTCTCCATTTGGTATAGATTTAACTGAATTTTTTGCCTGGTCGATATTAATCCAGGGATCTCCTGTTCCCCAGAGAATTAAAGTTGGTCGCTTCCATTCTTTTAACCCAGTTTCAATTTCTGCCATTGACTCTGATAACTGGAGATTTCGCACAGTTGCTAATAGGGATCGTCCCGCTTGGGAACTTTTCAAAAAGGGGCGGCGATAGACATCTAAATCTTTATCAGATATGGGGTAACGGCAACCACTTTCTAGAGTTCTGTCAACTAAAAGGGGGTCTTGTACGATCATGTCGCCGACAAAAGGTAGACCCAATTGTTGAATTTTCCAAGGTAATCTTGATTCGATAGAAATGGGTGCATTGAGTATAGCTAAGCGCTCAATTTTATCGGGATGACGTAAGGCGTATTGGATACCGACGGAACCTAAAAATCCTTGGACAACTAAGTAGAACCGCTCGATTTCTAGGGTTTCAATAAATTCTGCAAAGGCGGTAACAAAGGTATCGGGTGTATAAGCAAAGTCGAGTTTATCGGGTTTTGCTGATGAGCCAAAACCGATCCAGTCTGGCGCGATCGCGCGAAACCCAAATGTTGCTAAATCTGGCATGATAGCAGTCCAGGTATGGCTTTGAGAAGGTAATCCGTGCAGTAGCACCACTGGGGGAAGATTGGATTCGTTAATCGGTTTTGCTTCCCGATAAAACCATTCTAGGTTTCCTACTTTAATTATCTGTTTATCAAGTGACACTGTTTTTATTTCTTAGTAATAAGAGAAGGAAGAAGGAAGGAGGAAGAGGGAAGAGGGAAGAGGACTTACGGAAAAATATCGGTAACGCGGGCATCTTGGCTGTTTATTTACCGCCGAGACGGTGGTGTTACAAACTGTTTGGCGTAAGTTTTGTTAGTAATAGAAATGTAGGGCATGAATGACACGCCCTACAGGATTGAGGGGCTGCACTTAGAAATTCATTTCAGCAGCTTGTACTTTCTCGACTTGTTTCTTCTTCAGAACTAGCAAAATTTGAGCTAGCATGACAAGAGCAAAGAATGCAATCAGCCATTGAACGCGACCTGCACTTTGTAGGACGATTTCAACGTCTTTCTGACCGAATCCACCTACATTCGGGTTGTTAGTCAAAGCTTGGGCTGCTTTCACTTCTTGCCCTTCAGCAACAATCAATTCAGGGCCAGCGGGAATTGTATCTACAACTGCTGCGCCTTCTACGGGTTGAATTGTTACTTGATAACCGCCATCTTCGGGTTGGGAAATCTTAGAAATTGTACCCGCAACAGAGGCATTGAAAACACCATTATTGGTCTTTTCGCCAGTTGGGTAAACCTGTCCGCGTCCGCGATTTCCGCCAACGTGAATCTGGTATTTACCGAAGTGAACGGATTTGTCGGTTGCTGGATTAGGAGACAAAACAGGGAACACTATTTCCTGATATTGTTCGCCAGGTAGTGGCCCGATGATGACGATATTTTCCTGGGTTTCGCTGTAAGGTTGGAAGTAAAGTTCGCCAACTTTTTCCTTCATTTCCTCTGGAATTCTTTCTGGAGGAGCAATCTTGAAACCTTCGGGTAACATCAGGACAGCGCCTACATTGAGGCCGCCTTTGCTGCCATCGCCTGTTACTTGTTGTGCGCTAAGGTCGTAAGGAATTTTGACAACTGCTTCAAAAACTGTATCTGGCAAAACAGACTGGGGAACTTCAACTTCCGTAGGTTTAGCGCCGAGGTGACAGTTAGAACAAACAATCCGTCCAGTTGCTTCGCGGGGTGTTGCGGGTGCGGTTTGCTGCGCCCAAAAGGGATAGGCGGATGCTGTTTGAGGTAGTGCGATGTCGCTGGTGATGAAAAATGCTAGGGTTGCGATCGCAACTAGCGTGGTCTTAGCGATCGCCCCAACAGTGCGGCGCAATATCGCTGATAAATCAATTTTTGGCATCAGAGTATTTCGATCTCAAAGGTCAAACAGTTTCGTAATTGGTAATTGGTAATTGGCGATTGGTAATTGGTAATAGGTAATTGATAATTGGACAATAGACAAATAAAGACTTATGACCAATTTACAGAGTACAAATGACCAATTTCCAAGACTCAATAACTAAGACCACCAAGGGGCTTCGCCAGTGCGGAAGTCTGTTTCTTTCCAAGGGGTAAAGGTTAGCTTATCATCTGCGACAGTAGCGTGAGCTAAGGCTAAAGATAATGGTGCAGGGCCGCGCACAACTTTCCCTTCGTTGTTGTATTGGGAACCGTGACAGGGACAAATAAATTTGTTCTCGCTGGCATTCCAAGGCACTACACAGCCTAAGTGGGTACAGACTGCGTTGATTCCGTACTCGGCAAGACTTTGTTCTTTGTCCACCACAATATAGGTGGGGTCGCCTTTGAGGCCTTGTGCTAAAACGCGATCGCCTACGGCGTGTTCTGCCAAAAACTTGCTGACAACGATATCATTGCCTAGCTTGTCCTTCGCAGTTAAGCCACCGCCAGTACCACCGCTAGATGGCGGGATAAAATACTTGACAACAGGATAGAGTGCGCCCAGTGCTACGCCCGTTACGGTTCCGAACGTTAGCAAATTCATAAATTGACGACGACCCATATCAGGGACATCTGGATTGTGAGCAGAAATTTGAGCCATAACCTGCCTTTGCGGTGTTAAGTTACGTTTTTTTACAAACTATCTATGAAGCAGTACGTGCAGACAACAGGGATAATTGCGGTTAATCTGCTTTCATCAATAGGCGTTAAGGCAGAAATTCCTTTGAAGAATAAGCCTTACAGCCTTGATTAGAGCATTATTACATTTTTTGAACTGCGGATTTTACTGTTAAGAAATGTAAACTATAACGGTTAATAAGGAGCAACCATGACGGGCCAGGATTTACGCCAGCTATTGCTGGATAAGTGGGGAAAATCTTACGATATCCAACTGCGGCGGACGCGGGGCAAGATTTTTGTGCAAGTCATGTGGAAATACCTGGAACAGGCTTCTTTTCCGATGGCGGAGGCGGATTATATGGAGCATTTGGACGCGATCGCGACTTACCTGCACGGTTGGGGTAGTACAGAACAAGTTAGGGAGTATATTGTCACAACTCGCGATCGCCCGCGTCTTGGTAAGGCCGTCAGCATCCCTCTAGATTTAGGCGAAAGAGCCTCTGAATGGTTGTTATAGCTAGGGGCTAGGGGCTAGGGGCTAGGGGCTAGGGTAAGATGGGGGGAGAGGGGGAGGATGGGGGGAGATGGGGAGAGATGGGGAGGATGGGGAAGGTAAGTAGGAGGGATTATTAACAATTAACAGTTAACAATTAACAATAACAATTTTGATTAATATAGCAACCGCGCTAAGACTGTTAGTTAGGACACTCACTTATGGCTGAAACTATTGATTCTATGTCCCCTCTTCCCATCCTCCCCCTCTCCCCTAGCCCCTAGCCCCTAGCCCCTACTATAGTTGCTCTCTACCTTCTTCCTTCATTGCCGAGCTCATTTTCACGTACAATTAGTACCTGGTAATCCCATTAGATTAGGAGATTAGCGCAATGGGAATGGCAGTTGGCATGATTGAAGTCCTTGGACTTCCCTCTGCCGTAGAAGCCGCAGACTCAATGGTTAAAGCGGCCCGTGTCACGTTAGTTCGGTATGAAAAAATTACGCGCGGTTACTGGACAGTCATAGTCCGGGGCGATGTCTCCGAGGTACAAGCTGCTGTAGCGGCTGGAATTGAAGGAGTCAAAAAAGTTCATGGTGGGGAATTGTTATCATACCACATCATCGCTCGTCCCCATGAAAATCTAGATTACGTTTTACCGATCGGCTTTACTCCAGAAGTCGAACAATTTAGAATGTAGTAGGATTTTTGGGCGCTTAGATTTAGCGATCGCTCAGCAATCGCGATCGCAATCGCAATGAAAATTCCGAAAGCGAAAACGATTGCGATCGCAATATCCGATCGTTAACCAGATCGACATCGCGATCGCGATCGCAATTCTAGTATCCAGCTAAAGCATTAATTGGTGTAATAGATAACAAATTTATCCCGCTTTCTATAGCAAGATTAATAGTCAGAAACTAACTCTCTCTAAAAACTTCTGTCACTGAATCTTAGAATTCAGATTAATCGAACAAGCTAGACAATGCGGATTCTATTAGTAGAAGACGACAGCCAATTGATAGCTTCTCTGACTGAAGCACTTGTGGCACAGCGGTACATTGTAGACTCAGCTAGAGATGGTGAGTCAGCATGGGATAAGACCCAGGGATTCGTTTACGACTTGATTTTAACCGATGTCACCCTACCGAAGTTAAATGGTATTGGTCTATGCGAGCGATTGCGCGATCGCGGCTATCTCTCTCCCATTCTCATGCTCACTGCTCGCGATACCAGCCTTGATAAAGTGATTGGACTCGATGCAGGAGCAGATGTCTATATGGTTAAACCCTTTCAATTACAGGAGTTGCTAGCTCAAATTCGGGCTTTGCTTCGTCGCGGACAGTCGGGAATGTCGCCGATATTAAGATCGGGTAATCTGTCTCTAGATCCTGCTAGCTATGAAGTCATCTACGAGCGATCGCCTATTCACCTCACACCAAAAGAATTTGCTCTGTTAGAGGCTTTATTACGATATGGCAAGCGGGTTTTGAGTCGATCCGCGATTATCGAACAGGTTTGGACATGGCAAGAGTCTCCAGAAGAAGACACCATCAAGACTTACATCAAGAATTTGCGGGCAAAACTCAAAGCCGCAGGAGCTCCAAAAGACTTAATTGAAACTGTTCACGGTGTTGGCTACCGTTTGAAAAGTTTAGATCGAGTTTAGAAAAGCGATCGGTCATTGCGAGTGAAAGCGATCTGTTATTGCAAGTGAAACCAATCGGTCATTGCGAGTGAAACGAAGCAATCTCAAGGCCTAGCGATTGCTTCGTTTCACTCGCAATGACAAAAATATCAACAAAAAACGTAAGGTGGGCGCTCGCCGACAACTATTTATAACTATAAGTTAAAGACCTTTTGCGACGAGCGCCCACCCTACAAGTTATAGCGTTTATTTATATCCACCTTATATCCACCGGCTAAGTCCTAATTTTGTGTGTAGAAACCCTGACATTTTCCACCATTTCTCCACTTAAGCTTCCCCAAAATATACACACTAAATCTATATGCTGTATCGATAAATAAATTTCGAGGAAACGATTCCTAACAGGCGGGAATTGCGCCAGAGAAACGGTGAATCGAAATTCTGTATCTTATGATTCAATTCTAGTCCAAATTATCTTGGATGTAAAGGGAAAACGATGAAAATTAGGAGACGGTATTTTCTTCAGTTGAGTGCAGGTAGCGCGATCGCGATCGCGGCTCACGGATGCACTCAATCTCAAACTCAGACAACCACTACCACCAGCAGTTCAGAGAATCCCGGTAAAATTTCGATTGGATTCTGGCCCGTCGCCTCTGGATTACCCTTATTTGTAGCCGAGAAAAAGGGTTATTTCAAAGAAGCCGGCTTAGACGTAGAAGCAGTCAAATTTGCTTCACCCAACCAAGTCGCCGAAGCATTAATTGCTGGAAGGCTTCAGGGAACAGGCAATGGAGTTGCTAGCGGTGTTTTGGGACTTTCAGAAATCACATCACCGGGATTATTCAAAATCATTGCTGCCAACCCCAGCAACGTTGACTACAAACTCGATCAAGTGATTGTGGGCAAAAATAGCTCAATTCAGGCGATCGCGGATTTAAAAGACAAAAAGTTTGCCACAGGGCCAGGAGCACAGAATTTAGCGATCGCGCAGGCAATCTTGGCAGCCGCAGGAGTTACTAATCCCCAAGTACAGCAAATAGAAATTCGGCAACACATAGCCGCGATCGAATCGGGACAAATTGATGCAGCTTACACCCTAGAACCAACAGGTACAGTTGGCGAAGTTAAAGGCCTTACCCGCATTCTGGAAAATGGAGTTGTTTCCAAATACATTTTAGGCGATCCCAAAGCTCCTTGGTTTGGTGGTGCAGCCGTACTAAGTAGCAAATTTATTCAGCAATATCCCGCTACAACCAAAACCTACACAGAAGCCTATCGCCGCGCCATTGAAGATATTAGGAAGAATCCCGATCAAGTCCGTCAATATATGGTCGGCTACACCTCCATCGAAGGCGATTTAGTGCAGAAAGTGCCGATGATAGGATACACGATGTACAACGAATTTAAGCCGGAAGACGTGACATACTTCCAAAAATTCTTCAATTTTATGACTGATAAAAAAGTTTTCTCAAAACCACTTGATGTTGCTAGCTTGTTGTACAAACCTGTGTAATTACAAAACTTATGCAGAATCGAGAGCCTAACTCCCTTAAAAAATAGGACTTACGCACTTACTACGATTTTCTATCATTGCCAACGATATGATTTTCTGTCATTGCGAACGTAGTGAAGCAATCTCAAACCCATATTTGGGGTAATTCGTGCGTAATTCCTACTTTACTATAGCAACCTTCTTGGCAGTTAAGACGTTCTGAGTTCCTGAAACTTGCTAACGCTATTCCCTTCTTCCTCTTCTTTCCCTTCTTACCCTAGCCCCTAGCCCCTAGCCCCTAGCCCCTAACCGCCAAGGCGGTTGCTATAAATCACTTTCTGGAGAACCATATTATGCTTGTAAATCCTGTCACTAGCCCGAATATTGCGCCACCAGAACACTTTATTTCTGTACAAGGATTATGTAAATCCTTTGCAGGACAACCGCTTTACGAAGACTTTAACCTCGATTTACCCAACAATCAATTAGTTTCAATTTTTGGCCCCAATGGCTGCGGTAAATCCACCCTAATTAACATGATTAGCGGCTTGATTCCCATCGATCGCGGGGAGATTCGGATTCATGGTAAACCAATTCGCCGGGCCAAAATTGGCTATGTGTTTCAAAACTATCGGGATTCAATGTTTCCCTGGATGAGTGCCTATGACAATATCGCCTATCCGCTGCGAGTTAAGGGAGTACCAGAACAGGAATGTCGCGATCGCGTCGAACGCCTAATCGACACCTTTAATATTCGCCTTGACCTCAAACGTTATCCCTACAATTTCTCCGGTGGACAGCAACAATTAGTTTCCATTTTGCGGGCGCTAGTTGCCGATCCAGAAGTTCTTTTTCTCGATGAACCCTTTTCCGCCTTGGACTTTGAAACCACCCTATTTGTGCGCGATAAACTCCAAGAAATTTTCATGGCCACTGGCATTCCGATGTTAATGGTAGTTCACAACTTAGAAGAAGCAGTATTTCTAGCAGATACAGTTCTACTTTTAAGTAAACGTCCAACTCATTTAGTGGAAGCAGTACCATTTACTGTTTCTCGTCCGCGTACCCCCGATACACTTACCTCTCCCGAATTCATTGAAGTCAGCCGTTACTGTTTAGAAATCTTTCGTCAGGAGATGCGGAAATGAATACTTCTAGCGTACCTTCCTCTAATATTGACGTTCAAAAATTTTCCTTCGATCGCTTTTTGCCATTCATCGGAGTATTGGTACTTTTTGGTGTCTGGTGGTTAATTTCTATCTCTGGTTTTGTCAATCCAGTGCTATTACCTACGCCTTTTGCTACTCTCGGTACGCTGATTGCGGGAATGTTTACAGGCGTAATGTTACCTGATTTTATCGCTACGGTGTTACGAACTTTTAGCGCTTTTTTGATGGCTGGTATTATCGGAGTCCCCGTTGGTGTGGCTTTGGGTAGTTCTGAAAAAGTTTATCGCAGTGTCGAATTTTTAATTGATTTTTTCCGTTCTACACCAGCAAGTGCTCTGATTCCGATGTTCATTCTCTTTTTTGGAGTCAGCGATTTTTCTAAAGTAGTAATTGCTGCTTTTAGCGCGTTTTTACTGATTGTATTTAACAGCGCTTATGGGGTGATTAATGCTAAGCAATCGCGGATTCTGGCAGCAAAAGTAATGGGGGCAAACCGTTGGCGAATTTTCAAAGATGTTTTACTGTTGGAAAGTTTGCCTCAAACCTTTATTGGTTTGCGTAGCGGTATCAGTATTTCCCTGGTAATTGTGATTGTGGCGGAGATGTTTATCGGTACGGAACAAGGCTTAGGCAAACGGATTATTGATGCTCAACAAGTACTCAATGTCAAGGATATGTATGCCTCGATTTTAGTCACCGGAATTTTAGGCTATTTCCTGAATATGCTGTTTCTAATTGTAGAGAAACGGTTTATTCATTGGAGTGGCAAGTAGTCTCGAAATTCGGATAAAGCAGCCAGGGGTTAAAACCCCTGTCTAACAGCGAAAGTCCTCTGAAGAGGACTAATAAGTTCTTCAGTCCTCGTTAGAGGACTTTAGCTTTAAGGCAGGGAATTTATTCCCTGCTAGACGAAAGGTTTTACTTTAAGTTTACACGCCTTAAAAATAGCCTAAGTCTCTACGGACATCGCTCTATTTTATCATACACAATCGATACTTATTCCAACGGTAATCGTACCATCACAGTTGTTCCTTGACCTTCCTGACTCTCAATATTCCATTCCCCTCGGTGTAATTCTACACAAGTTTTTACCACTGCTAACCCTAAACCAGTTCCGGTTATTTCTCCGACATTGCTACCTCGATAAAATGGTTCCAAAATTCTAATTTTATCTGCCGTGAGAATGCCAATACCGCGATCGCATATTTGAAAAATTGCCGTATTTGCATTACAGTTTAAAGTAAATTGAATCTTAGCATCAGCAGGTGAATATTTTGCTGCATTTGAGAGTAAGTTAGTAAGTAAAGATCGCAACAAGTTTTTGTCTAAAAATGCTCTAGTATTTTGACAATTACTCGTAAATTCAATAACCTGACTAACATCAATTTGCATCTCATCTATAAGTTGTTGACAAAAAGGTTCTAGATCCAATAATTGGGGATGAAATTCTAGTTGCCTAACCTCTGCCCGTGTTAACATTAATAAATCTGTAATCTGCTGACTCATCCGCTTTGCAGTCAAATTAATCCGCTGAATATTTTTCTGTTTCTGTTCTTCAGTTAGTTGATTATGGTTAATTTGCAAAGATTCACTAGAAAGTAAAATAGTGGTTAACGGCGTTCGCAGTTCATGGGATGCCATTGAGAAAAAGCTAAATCTTAATTCACTCAAACTTTTAGTTCGTTCTAATTCCCGATTTAAGTTATGTAATAAGAGCGCTAAAGTGCTAGTAATTAATAACCCGCCAATTAAGGTAATTATCGCGCTATATTGCGTTTCAATGGGATAATTAACGGAGGGTGAAAAAGCAATTGACCACTGTCGCTGTCCTACGGTTAAAGTCTGCGTACATTTTTCAGCAGATGGACAGAGAGAAGACTTAATTAAATTAAATTGTGAGTTGTCTTCAAGCGTTGTCACTTGTTTATAAGCAGCATCATAGCGTCCTAGAAATTGCTGTCCCGGATTAGAACTCCGGTCGTATACTGTAAAGTTAATCTCGTCGTATTGCAAATCTTTTAAGGATTCTTCAACTACATCTGATAGGCGAAATACACCTAGTAAGAAGCCAGTTAAATTCTGGCGACGAAGCGTAAGAGAATTTGGAGCTTGATGATTTTTATAAAGTGGCAAAAACACTAAAAAGCTAAATTGATCGCGTTTTTCTTGAACTAATTTAATGCGTCCAGTGGCCGTGATTTTGCCTGTATCTCTTGCTTGATTGATTGCGATTGCGCGGGTGATATTTGAGTTAAGATCGTATCCCAAGGCGGATTCATTTCCTATAAACGGCTCTACGTAGGTGACAGGTAAATAATAGGGTCGATTAGCGGCTTTAACTAAGGCTTTATCTTTGCCTAGTTCAGTAATTTGGAAAGTAGGATAACCTTCTAACTGGATCTTTCTTTCGTAGGTAAAACGTTCTTTTTCTCCCACGATGGGAGCCCATTCTAGTGCTTGAATACCTGGATAAGTCTTGAGCGTTCTTCTAACAAAATTTCCAAACTCTTGACGATCTACTTGAAATTTGACTACTGCATAATAATCATCAAGAAATGATAGCATATCAGTATATCGGTTGAGGCTACGCTGGAGGGCTGTAGCCAAATTTTCAATCTGCCTTTGAAACCGGAATTGCCGATTCGATGTCTCCCATCTGCTAACAAAAATGGTAGCTAAAACTGACAATCCTATGCCTAAACTTAGGGTCAAAATCAAGGCAATTCGGTGATGAAGAAAAGCTTTTGGCATACTAATTCCAGACTATACCCTCTTCTATGAATCTGGGTAGAGTAAAATTACCAGGACTTACGCAGGCTTTACGTAGCGCCGCCATCTTGGCGGTATCTTTAACCGCCAAGATGGCGGCGTTACGATACTTTTGCGTAAGTCCTGATTACATTAGGTTAGGTAAGTTGTTGGGCTTCAGCACTTTTTGGGCTAAAGCCCAACAAATTACCTAAAAATCAACCACAATCTCCAATTAACAACCGAACAACCAACAACTAACTGTCTAGCTTTTTTCCTTTGACTCAAATATTACTCTTTCATAAATATCGCTTATTGACATCTCAATTCCTACTGAAGTAAAGGAAACTGTAGCCGCATCCCCCTCATAATCTTGAAATAACCATTGCCCCGATTCAGTCTTAAGAAACTGCTCAACTAAAAACTCATATTGGTCAATTAAAACATACTCACAGAATTGAGGAATTGAGCGATAGAATCGAAATTTATCTTCTCTATCAAAACCTTTCGTAGACTTCGAGAGCACTTCTACTATTAATAAGGGATTAAGTACCTCATCTTGCCGTCCTTCGGTGAAAAGTGGCTGTCCTTCAATTACCATCACATCTGGATAAACCCCTCGCTGATGCCGAGGAATCCATAACCGTAAATTATTCATAAAAACTTCATAGGGTTTTCCCTGAAACAAGTTGCCAAAAACTCCGACCAGATTGCGTGTAATCCGGTTATGATTTATAGTGCCACCTGACATAGGTAAAATTTCTCCCTCGTGATATTCACTTCGGAACTCGGCTGTTTCTTCTAACTGCCGATATTCCTCTGGAGTGTAAGTTTGCTGCTGTGTTTGAACTAGCATTTTAACCTCAACTGATAGTGATGACTTTCAGGTAGAAGGATTGAGTTGTACAATTAAGTGGCTGCCCGAACGATGGGGGTAGGCACGGGGGCGCTACCCCTACAAATCTGTATGAATGATTTAGACTTGCTGTATATTATAATTGATTATTATCTGATTTTAGAAGCAACTGCCACTATTATAATTTTTTAGGTTCTCAAACTTTCACATTGAAACTCCATAATTAACAAAAACTTAGTTTCATAGTAAAAGATATACCGCCGACTCGGTTAATAGTTTCACTTCCCTCTATCATTGCAAATCCTAATTCTTTGTACAGGTGGATTGCGTCTAGATTTGAGCTTCTGACACTTAAAGAGATTGAGGGGTAAGAGAGTTTTGCCGCTGCTAACAAACTAACGAGTAACTGTCTTCCTATGCCTTTACCTCGATGTTGGGGAAGAACTGCGATCGCTAATTCTGGGGTAACATCGTCAATGTAGCCTAATCCTTGCTTTTCTCCTGTAAACAAACGCGCCCATACCGCCCCTACTGGCTGGTGGTTGGTTAATTCCCAAGCCAGAAAGCCGAAATCGTTTTTCCGCCCCCAATTTTTGACATATTTGGCAATTAGAGGATGATTCCTCACAGCTTCGACTGTTGATTCACCTTCTTCTGCTAAATGGGCAGCTTCATAGAGCATTTGCCACAAAAAAGGCTCGTCTTCTTGAGTTAACGGGCGAATAGAATATTTGAAACTATTAGTCATACATACTTGGTTGCGATTTTCACCCTTTCTCTTCGATCAAAACACCATTGAGGAAAATATCTGCTAATCCTTCTGCCATTTCTTGTATTGCTTGAGGAGAAGCACCGGGTTCTAAAAGAGTATCTTGACTGAAGCCTGCGATCGCAAACATTCCCAAAAATACCTGAGCTACAATTTTAGGATTCATCTGCCGATAAACTCCCCTATCCATCGCCGTTTGGAAGAAAGCCTCAGCCACATCTGTCATTTTTCCAATCACTTCTGCTTGAATGCGATCGCGCAACTCTGGGTGAAACTGTGCTTCCATAAAACATACTCGCATCATATCCGCATTATCTCGGACATTTAGCATCCGCCGCCGCATCACTTGAGCCACAGCTTTATAACTAGCCATCTCGCTCAATTCTGTCAGTAAATCAGTCAAAATTTCTACCCAGCCATTAGTTGCTACCTCGATCAAAATTGCCTTTTTATTGGGAAAATGCCGAAATAGCGTACCCTCCGCCACACCCGCCGCCTGTGCTAAAGAAGCAGTTGTAGTACCTTCGTAGCCTTTGCAGGCAAATAAACGTTGTGCTGCTTGCAAAATCCGCTTTCGCGTCTCTGTTTCTGAAGGAGGGGACTGATTAAAAATTCGCATAGCTGGAAAATTGGGAATAGGGAATTGAGAACTAAAATTTAAAGTTGGGGCTGCTGCTGGTTAAGCTAAAACAGCACTTATACACTACTCTCGTAACGCCGCCCTCTGGGCGGTATCTTCACCGCCCAGAGGGCGGCGTTACATCAAGGGTGCGTAAGTCCTAATTAGCCTAACATCTGATCGAGAAGAGATCCCCCAAACATCCAAAAGTCTTTATGCTATAAAGAGTGGTTCCGATCTTACACTTGATAAGTTTGTTCTCTCGGTTGACTTCAGTGCTAATTTCTATGCTTCTTATTTGGCTTCAACAGTGCAGGCGGCTCAACGGATTGAGACGATCGATCGCATCTTTACTTGCCGCTATTTTGCTCTGGTGCGGGATGCCACCAGCGATCGCGATCGCCCGCGAAAACCCCACTAACCCATCCTTAACAAACGCGGGACAAGGGCAGGTATCCTCAATTCAACCCTATCTCGATCGCGTCATTCAGCAGGTGACAGAATTTCGCCTCGAAAATGGCATGAAATTTATTGTGCTAGAAAGGCCCAGAGCCCCTGTAGTTTCCTTTCTGATTTACGCTGACGTAGGCGGGGCAAATGAGCCTGATGGCAAAACAGGTGTTGCTCACTATCTAGAACATTTAGCATTCAAAGGAACTCCCAAAATTGGGACAAAGGACTATAAATCTGAAAAACCCCTACTAGAAAAACAGGATAAAATTTTTGACCAAATCCAAGCAGCTAAAGCTAGCGGTAAGACAGAAGAAATTGCCAAATTAAAGGCAGAATTTGACAAGATTGAAGCCGAAGCATCGGCATACGTTAAGCAGAATGAACTGGGTAAAATTGTGGAACAGGCAGGAGGTGTGGGACTAAATGCTACAACTTCTACGGATGCAACTTCCTACTTTTATAGTCTGCCCTCAAATAAGCTAGAACTGTGGATGTCTCTGGAGTCGGAGCGGTTTCTAGAACCAGTTTTTAGAGAATTTTATAAGGAAAAACAGGTAATTTTAGAAGAGCGCAGATTGCGAAGCGAAAATTCCCCTGTGGGTAAGATGATTGAGGCATTTGCAAATAAAGCTTTTTCTACTCATCCCTATCGCCGCCCAGTGATTGGCTACAGTGAAGATATTAGCAATTTAAAAAGGAGTGATGTTCAAGAATTTTTCGATGCTTACTACATCCCTAGTAAGTTAACAGTGGCAGTGGTGGGAGATGTTCAGGCCGCGAATGTGAAGCGACTAGCAGAGGTTTATTTCGGTCGCTACAAGGCTAAGCCAGCCCCTCCAGAATTGACAATTGTGGAGCCGGCACAGACGGAACCAAGGGAAGTTACAGTACAGTTGCAATCTCAACCTTGGTATTTGGAAGGATATCACCGACCGGCGATGAATCATCCCGATCATGTTATTTATGAAGCGATCGCCAGTTTGCTCAGCAGTGGCCGCACTTCTCGCCTCTACAAGTCTTTGGTAGAAAAACAACAATTAGCGCTAGTTGCTGAGGGTTTCAGCGGCTATCCAGGGGAAAAGTATGCCAATTTGATGCTTTTTTATGCGATGACGGCTCCTGGCCATACTGTTGATGAAGTGGCAACGGCTCTGCGGACTGAGATTGAGCGGTTGCAATCTGAACCTGTTTCTGATGTGGAGTTGGCGCGGGTGAAAACTAAAGCACGAGCGACTTTGTTGCGATCGCTCGATTCTAACCAGGGTATGGCTTTTGCGCTGGTTAATTATGAAGTGAAAACGGGTTCATGGCGCAATTTGTTTAAGGAGTTAGATGCGATCGCTGCTATTACAACGGCCGATATTCAGCGCGTCGCTAAAGAAACTTTCCGCCCAGAAAATCGCACAGTAGGGCGATTATTGCCTAATTGAAGAAGGGGGGCGGGGGAGCAGGGGAGCGGGGAAGCGGGGGAGCAGGAGGAGATGAGGAAACTCTTTCCCCAATTAGCAATTAGCAATTACCAATTAGCAATTACCAATTAGCAATTAGCAATTACCAATTAGCAATTAGCAATTACCCATTACCCATTACCCATATTATTGCTCTTCATGCTTTTTTTTCGTACCGGGAGTCGGGCCGCGTCTGCCAACTGTTGTAGAAGCTTGGAAGAAGTGTTGCAAGTGTTGCAAATGTTCATTTTCTGGCAATAAACTGAACTGCTCCAAAGCTTCATTGAGGCTATTTCCAGAACGGTAAAGGATGCGAAATACCTTTTTCAAAATTTGGTAATCTTCCTCTGTCAAACCTGCACGTTTGATACCTACCGAGTTAAGCGATCGCACTCTTGCAGGATTCCCCTCTACTAACATAAACGGCGGCACATCTTGAGAGATCCGGCTCATCCCTCCGACCATTGCCATTTTGCCAATCCGAGCGAACTGGTGAATCCCCACCATTCCCCCAATCACGGCCCGCGATTCAATGTGAACGTGGCCTGCCAGACTTACAGAATTAGAAATCACTACATTATCTTCGATCGCGCAGTTGTGAGCTACGTGGACGTAAGCCATCAATAAATTGCCATTGCCGATCGCTGTATACTCACCTGCTTGAGTAGCTCGGTTAATTGTTACATACTCCCTAATTCGGTTGTCGTCGCCAATTTTTACCCAACTTGGAGCACCGTCATATTTCAAGTCTTGAGGTTCTAAACCGATCGCCGTTCCTGGGAAGATTTGATTGCGAGCTCCTATTTCCAGCGGCCCTTCCAATACCGCATGAGCTCCAATTGTTGTATCTTGGCCGATTTTAACTCTTTCCCCAATTACGGAATATGCTCCCACCTGCACAGTGGGGTGCAGTTGAGCGGCGGGATGAATCACAGCCGTTGGGTGAATCAGGGTAGGCATTTGTCAGTTGTTAATTATTAGTTGTTGGTTGTTAGTTGTTAGTTGTTCGTTGTTGATTGTTGAGTTTTAGTTGTTTGTTGTTCGTTTACAACTATTGTGTTGGGTTTCGTTCATCCACCCAACTTACTGTCGCTACATCCGTTAAATCCGTTACAAAATCTGTTGCCAAATTGGTAACAACCAACAACTAACAACCAACAACTAACAAATTTTAATCAACGATGGAGAACATCAGTTCTCCTTCACAGACTCGTTGACCGTCAACTTCAGCACGGGCCTCGACTTTACCAAAGCGACGACGCTTAACGCACAGTAGTTGTACAGTCATGACCAAGCGATCGCCTGGTACAACGGGACGGCGAAACCGGACTTTATCAATGCCGGCAAACATAAATAATCCTTGCTCCACGTTGGGTAGCTGAGAGAGTACCACGCCGCCAACTTGAGCCATCGCTTCTACAATCAAGACCCCAGGCATGATCGGACGACCGGGGAAATGTCCTTGAAAATGTGGCTCGTTAAAAGTTACATTCTTGATCCCCACTGCCCGTTCCCCTGGTATGTACTCTACTATCCTGTCTACCAGCGCAAAGGGATAGCGGTGGGGCAATAGTTTGTGAATTTCTTCGGCAGTGAGAATCGTGTTAACAGGGGCAACCTGACCATTTTGGGTGTGGACGGGTTCGGCAGTAGAAGCATTCGTTGTGTTTGCGTCAGTCAGCGTGGACATTGCTTGGGAGAGTAGTGAAGTGTTTGCCGGATGGGAAAAGCGGGATCGCCTTCGTTCTTAAAGTCGCCGAGATCGCTGCTCATGGCTGAGAGCCGATCGCTTTAGCGAGTTGGATGTGAAGGTTATGGCTGGCTTTGTAGGCCAGGTAGTGAGCTTGAGGCAAAGTTCCTAGCAAACTCAGATCCCCTACTAAGTCTAAAATTTTATGACGGACTGGTTCATTTGGAAATCTTAAGGGTGGATTGAGCCATCCAGTGCCATCGCAGACAAGGGCATTATCAAGGCTACCACCTTTAATTAAACCTGCTTGCCGAAGTTGATCTATTTGATGGGCGAGGGCAAAGGTGCGAGCGGGGGCGATCGCGTCTGCAAAACTCTCTACCTCTGGCGACCAACTGTACCATTGATTGCCAATGGCAGGGCTATCAAAATCAATTCCATAGCTAAAACGAGTTTCCGGTGCTGGTAAGGCTGCGGCAAAAGCATCCCCTTGGCGAACCCAGATGGGACTCTTGAGCGGGGGGGCGGAGGAGCTAGGGAGCGGGGGGGCTAGATCTTCTCCATCTTGCGTATCTTCATATCCTCTCGCTTGCTTGCTAACAAAGACTAATCCGACAGTAGCGATCGCCTCTACCCAGTTTTTGGCTGAACCGTCGAGTAAGGGAAGTTCGGGGCCGTCAATTTCAATGCGGGCGTTGTCAACTCCCATAGCAGCTAAAGCTGCTAACAAATGCTCCACAGTGCGGACAGCGACATTTCCATTGCTTAGTTCAGTCGAGAGAGTGGTTTGGCTTACTGCTTCGATGCAAGCTGGAATGACGAGAAAACCGGGGGTGTCAATGCGGACAAAATAGCGCCCTGTATCTGCGATCGCAGGTAAAACTCGGACGCTCACCTGCACGCCGCTGTGCAGACCAATCCCCGAAATTTGAAATTCGTCTGCTAAAGTGTACTGTTTGTCAACAGACATAACT
>NZ_CACA01000298.1:0-25153 GCF_000180455.1 Kamptonema sp. PCC 6506 | reverse complement strand
CTCCCTCATGTTTTTTGCACAGTTTACTATTACTTACTCCAGGCAAGTAGCTATATGGCCGGCGACTACTATGAAATACTCGGTGTTTCTCGCGATGCAGATAAAGAAGAAATTAAGCGTGCCTACCGCCGCCTAGCTCGCAAGTATCACCCCGATGTCAACAACGAAGCAGGCGCAGAAGAGCGCTTCAAAGAGATCAACCGCGCCTACGAGGTTCTCTCAGAGCCAGAAACGCGGGAGCGCTACAATCGCTTTGGCGAAGCAGGCGTTTCCGGTGCTGGAGCAGGCGGCTTTAGTCAAGACTTCGGCGATAGCTTCGCTGATATTTTTGAGAGCTTCTTCAGCGGTTTTGCAGGCGGTGCTGCCACTCAACAAGGTCGTCGGCGTACAGGGCCCGTGCGTGGGGACGACTTACGGCTTGACTTGAAGCTAGAGTTTCAAGAAGCAGTGTTTGGTGGAGATAAAGAACTTCGGATTAAACATTTAGAAACCTGCGAAACTTGCAGCGGTACAGGGGCAAAACCAGGAACCAGACCTCAAACCTGTCAAACTTGCAGCGGTACGGGTCAAGTTCGCCGTGCTACCCGCACTCCCTTCGGTAGCTTTACTCAAGTTTCAGTGTGCCCCACTTGCAACGGTAGCGGGCAGGTAATTGAGGACAAGTGCGAAGTCTGCGGTGGCAGAGGTCAAAAGGAAGTTACAAAAAAACTGAAAATTACTGTTCCCCCAGGAGTTGACAACGGGACTCGCTTGCGGGTATCCAATGAAGGGGATGCTGGGAAAATGGGCGGCCCTCCAGGGGATTTGTACGTATTTTTGTCGGTGGATGAAGACCCAGTATTTAAGCGAGAGGGGATCAACATCCATTCGGAAGTTAAAATTAGTTATCTGCAAGCAATTTTGGGCTGTCGCTTGGAGGTAGATACCGTAGATGGGCCGACGGAGTTGTTGATTCCGACGGGAACTCAGCCGAATACAGTTTTGACTTTAGAGAAAAAAGGCGTTCCTCGGTTGGGAAACCCAGTTAGTCGCGGAGATCATTTGATTACAGTAGCGATTGATATTCCTACCCGTGTCACAACGGAGGAGCGGGATCTGTTGTTGCAATTGGCTAAACTGAAAGGCGATCGCACGGGAAAAGGCGGGATTGAAGGGTTTTTAGGGAATTTATTTCAAAAATGAGCGAAAGTGTAACTTCAAAGCCCAGAATCCAGATGGATCTACGGGGGACTCCCTGCCCAATTAATTTTGTGCGGACTAAACTCCGTTTGGAACAAATGTCCCCTGGGGAAGTTTTGGAAGTTTGGCTAGATCCCGGCGAACCGATTGAGCAAGTACCTGACAGTCTGACAATGGAAGGCTACCAGATTCTAGATACACAGTTTGTTGCTGCTCAGGAGCGAGACTATTTTGCTCTAAAGGTGCAGCGTCCTCTTGTGAAGGATGAAGGATGAAATTAGCAGTTAGAAGGATGAAATCACGATCGGTTTTAAACAGAGGGAAGAAGGAAGAGATCGCAAGGAAGAAGGATGAGTGTTAATTCGTCCTTACTTGTGGGTACTGTATTGGCTGTTCAAGCCAATTTTTACCAAGTACGGTTAGATCCGGGACTGGTAAACCCTGACAAGATAGGTGAAGTCTCAGGTTCTAGTGGTGAAGATTCAGGTGCAGAATCGAACCTAATGCCTAATGTCTCTCCCCTTCTACTCCTTTGTACCCGCAGATCGCGACTAAAAAAAATTGGTCAGCAGGTGATGGTGGGCGATCGCGTGGTAGTTGAAGAACCAGACTGGGCTGGGGGAAGAGGCGCGATCGCAGAAGTATTTCCTCGCCGAACCGAACTCAATCGCCCTCCTATTGCCAATGCCGATCAAATTCTCTTAGTTTTTGCCTTGGTAGAACCAGATTTAGAACCCATAGCATTAAGTCGGTTTTTAGTCAAGGCCGAATCTACAGGCTTAGCGGTTTCTTTGTCTTTGAATAAATGTGATTTAGTAACGCCACAACAGCAGGAACAATGGCGCGATCGCCTCTCCAATTGGGGCTACGAACCCGTATTTATCAGCGTCCACACAGGTGTAGGATTGGCACTGGAAGATGGGGAAGATGGAAGGAGGGGAGATGGGGAAGAAGGGTAAGAAGGGAATAGAATCAGCGAGTTTGGGGGAACTTAGAACGTATTAACTACCAAGAAATTTGCGATATCTTGCAAAAAATCCATCAACCTCATTAGTCCGCGCAGGCGGACTTTGTTTGTCTAGCCGCGATTTCAATCGCCGGGATATTTTTCTTTTTTCCTTCATTCTCTACATACCCACCGCCATAGAGGATGACTTGGCCCTTGTTGGCGAATACGGCGAACTTGTTGTTCTAAACGCAATTGTTCTTTCCGAGGCAATCCGAGCAAAATATTACGACTTTGCCAAACGAGTACAGCCAAAGTCATACCCATACACAAACCCAAACCAATAGCAGGCAAGCGGTTATAAATCAAACCATAGCGCACAGCGGCCCAAGTGAAATTTTCTAGCCACAAAGATATTTCACCGCGCAACGCCCACAAACTTAAAATGCCTACGCTCAGCCACAGCAACACAACAACTAACCAACGGCCATAAACAGTTAATTGATGAAGCCTTTGCAATTCAGCTTGAAAAATGGGGTCATTATCAAGCGAAGAGGAAGAAGATAAAGGAGGAGTTTTCACTTTTTCCTATTTTTCAATATCATCTTGAGGATTGGGGCCATCAACAGGAACGAGGACAGATTTACCTGTACGTTCGCGCCACCAAGCCAGCAGCGTACTAGCAACAAAAATACTTGAATAAGCACCCGCAATAAACCCAACAATCAGCGCCAGCGCGAAATATTTTAGCGTTTCTCCCCCAAACAAGAAGATAGCAAATAACGTCAGCAGCGTCGTCATAGTCGTATTGATCGATCGTCCCAAAGTTTGATTAACAGCATCATCCACAACTTGATTAATTGGTTCGTTTGGATTTAGCTTAATTACTTCTCGCACTCGGTCATAAATCACCACCGTATCGTTAACAGAAAAACCGATAATTGTCAAGAGAGCAACCACAAATAAACTATCAACTTCTACACCCTGAACTAAACCTAAAATAGAGAAAATGCCAAGGGTAATTAATACATCGTGGAACAAGGCAACAAAAGCAAAAAAGGCATAGTCCAACTGGAAGCGCAACGTCAGATAACCTGTTATACCTGCAAAAGAGAGCATTAAAGCCAGCAATCCAGAGGTAAAAAGTTGTCTCCCTAGCGTCGGGCCTACTGTATCAATCTTAGTAGATTTAGGGTCAAAAGCGCCTAATTTTTCGCTTAAAGCTGTTTGTAACTTAGTGCGTTGTTCTACATCTAAAGTTTTTGTACGGATCGAGATACCCTGTTTGCTTTTATTATTTGCATCTGTAACAAGTTGGATGCTGCTATTAGCTAAACCTTGGCTGTCGAGAATTTGTCTAACAGCCGCAATGTCAATTGGTTTACTACAATTTGCTGGTTGAGTACAGTCAAGTTCAAACTGTAATTTAGTACCACCAATAAAGTCTAAACTTGGTCGTAAAGGAGCACCGATATTTGGATTAGTCCAAGAAATCACCATCGACACTAAACCCGCTAAGATAATAGCGCAAGAAACCGCCCACCAAATCGACCGATATTTAATAACGCTGAATTTCATAAATCTGATAATTGGTAATTGGTAATTGGTAATTGGTAATTGGTAATTGTTAACGGTTAACGGTTAACTGTTAACGGTTAACGGTTAACTGTTAACGGTTAACAATTAAGATATTGCCTTTGGTAAATTAGGACAAAACCATTGAGGTTTCCGTAACTCAGGAAAACTTAATACTACTAACAGCAAAGTACGGCTACAAGTAATCGCTGTAAACATACTCATTGCTACACCTAATGCCAAAGTTAGCGCAAAACCTTTGACTAAACCCGAACCCAGCCAGAAAAGGGCAGCACAGGCAATCACAGTTGTTACATTGCCATCTAAAATACTAGAAAAAGCCCGATAAAAACCAGATTCTACAGAGCGATACAAAGTTTTACCAGCCCGCAATTCTTCCCGCGTGCGCTCAAAAATTAGCACGTTAGCATCAACAGCCATGCCAATACTGAGGATAAAACCAGCAATTCCTGGTAGCGTTAAAGTCACACCTAAAAGCACAAAACAAGCCCAAGTTAGCAGCGAATAAATTAAGAGCGATACATCTGCAATTACTCCTGGCAGTCGATAGTAAGCGATCATAAATATCAATACTAATGTTAAACCACCAAGACCTGCATAAATACTGCTTTGAATGCTATCGCGACCTAAAGTAGCGCCAACAGTGCGGTTCTCAATAATTTCTACTGGAACTGGTAAAGCACCGCCGCGTAATTGTACTGCTAAATCGTTAGCTTCTTGAACTGTAAAGCTGCCTGTAATTTCTACATTGCCACCGGTGATGCCACTCTCTGCAAATTGAACTCCCACAGTAGGAGAACTAAGCAGGTTTTCGTCTAAATAAATACCAAGAGTTCGTCCCGTACCCGCCAGATTTTTAGTCATTTGAGCAAATAGTTCTCCACCGGGTGGATCGAAGCGGAGAACTACTTTCCAATTGTTACCGCCCTGTGTCGGTTCAGCTTGGGCATCTTTGAGGTTTTTCCCATTGAGTCCAGTAACTTTATAGAGTTGGGCAATTGCCTCATTACTCCTCTTCAAAGCTGCCTGATTTTCTTCGATTGCAGCTTGATTCCCACTATTTTTTAACTCTACCTGCTTCGCTAACAATTCTGCCTGCACTTGCCTCTCAATTCCTAACTGTGCTTCAGTTCCAGGCAACTGTTCCCGAAAATCTAACTGTGCAGTCCCGCCCAAAACCCGCTCAGCTTGTTGGGGGTCGCTGACTCCTGGTAGCTGTACGAGAATTTGGTCTTCTCCTACTGTTTGTACAACGGCTTCGGATACCCCTAAACCATTAACGCGATTTTCGACAATCCGCTGCACATCCTCTAACATTTGCTGCTCAATTTTAGGGATTTCCGGGGTCGTTTTCACCTGAATTGTAAGTTGCGACCCTCCTTGTAAATCTAATCCAAGCCTTGGCGGAACTTTTACCACTACAGTAATTGCTGCCAGAACTAAAACTAAGATTAGAGCTAATAATGAACGCTGTTTTTGCATAACGTAACCCGGATCAACAAATGATTATTATATCGTTATTTTGTGATTGTCTTAGGGCATTGCTAATTGCTAATTGCTAATTGCTAATTGCTAATTGCTAATTGCTAATTGCTAATTGCTAATTGCTAATTGCTAATCGCTAATTGCTAATTGCTAATTGCTAATCGCTAATTGCCGAGCTTTTACAGTTAACAGTTAACCGTTAACCGTTAACCGTTAACCGTTAACAATTAACAATGCCTTTTGAACCTTAAACTCGCAGAGCGACCATTTTTTGGACTGCCTCGACAATTTGGGGCGGCTGGACGATCGTTAGTCTTTCCAATGTACCATTGTAAGGTGTGGGAATATCTTGGGAAGACAGGCGTAATACAGGAGCATCCAGTTCATCAAATAGGCGATCGCTAATCGAAGCAATTAATTCCGCACCTATCCCACCAGTTTTCATGCACTCCTCAACAATAATTACCTTGTGAGTTTTGCGAACTGAAGCCCCGATAGTTTCCATATCCAGGGGTTTAAGGGAAATTAAATCGATCACTTCTGGATCGTAACCTTCTTTGACCAGTGTCGGCACTGCTTGCATGACGTGATGCCGCATCCGCGAATAAGTCAGGATAGTAACATCCTTGCCAGTTCGCACAATTTCTGCTTTATCTAGCGGGACTAGGTATTCTTCCTCTGGCAAGTCTTCTTTCAAGTTGTAGAGGAGAACGTGCTCGAAGAAGAGTACGGGGTTATCGTCGCGGATAGCAGACTTTAGCAACCCTTTAGCATTATAAGCCGTAGAGGCGGCGACGATTTTTAGACCTGGTACTGCTTGGAAATAAGCTTCTAAACGCTGGGAGTGCTCAGCGCCGAGTTGCCTTCCCACCCCCCTGGCCCGCGAATTACCATCGGCATTTTAAAGTTACCGCCGGAAGTATAGCGTAGCATTCCGGCATTATTGGCAATTTGGTTAAAGGCTAGCAGCAAAAAGCCCATGTTCATGCCTTCGATGATTGGTCGCAGTCCCGTCATTGCCGCGCCTACAGCCATGCCTGTAAAGCTATTTTCAGCGATGGGGGTATCGAGTACCCTCAGATCGCCATATTTTTTGTAGAGGTCTTTGGTCACTTTGTAGGAACCGCCATAGTGTCCTACGTCTTCGCCGAGTACGAATACGGCGGAGTCGCGGGCCATTTCTTCGTCAATGGCGGCGCGGAGGGCATTGAAGAATAAGGTTTCTGCCATCGGACTGTGTGATTGAGGTGGGTCAGACTAGCATATTACCTTTTTGGGGTGTAGTTAAGGTATGCGATCGCACCATTAACTAGGGGCTAGGGGCTAGGGGCTAGGGACTAGGGGAAGAAGGGAATATAATCAAGGGGTTCAGCAATACTGCTAATGGCTAATGGCTAATTGCTAATTGCTAATTGCTAATTGCTAATTGCTAATTGCTAATTGCTAATCGAAAATTTCTCCCCTGCTCCTCTGCTCCCCCGCTCCTCTGCTCCTCTGCTCCTCTGCTCCCCCGCTCCCCCATCTTCCCCATCCTCTTTCTGCGATCGCTATGACTCAAGCCCGCAATCTCAATTTTTCTAATCAAGACTTGCGAAACCGCTCTTTTAAAGGTCTCGATCTCGCGGGTGCAGATTTTAGCGGTTCCGACATTCGCGGCTGTAATTTCACGGAGGCGATTTTAAGGGGAGCCAATTTTCAGGCGGCCAGGTGTGGAGAAAGCCGCAGGCGAGTAGGTACTCTGATTGCTCGTGCTGGTGGTGTGGCGATCGCAGTTACAATTGCAGGTGCTTTTGTGGGATTTGTGGCGGGTGCTGAAGCGGGATCTGCTGCTCTTACTGCTACAGGGGCGGTTGCGATCGCGATTACTAAAGTTGAAGCAGGGATTGTGGCGGGTGCGATCGCTGGTGCTGCGGCTGTTATCGGTTGTAACGGTATTATCGCATTTTTGGGCGGAGATAGTCTCAAGGGAATCTTATTATTTTTAGCATCTGGAATAATTTTGGGGTTAGCTACGATCGTGTTTTTTCAGACCGTCGCTGAAGTTGAAAGTTTGAGCAAAACCTCTTTTAAAGGAGCCGATCTAACTAATGCTAATTTTGATGAGGCGATGATTGAAGATACTGATTTTTCGGTGGCAATAGGTTGGCGGCTATAGTTATTGATTTCTAACCCATTTCTTTTCGACTAATCCCTACAAAAGCGAACTCTCTCCCTATAATATTTGCACTGCTGAGCATCGATCGCGGCCACTCATCAAAAACTAAAAAATTACTCAAATTGCTGGGTAACTTATGGAAACTCAAACGCGATGCCTCTTCTCTTAGTAAAATCCATAAATCTTACCTACCGTACAAACAAAAATCGTTCGCAGTTCCCGCTCATCAAAAAATGATGAACCAGGAACCGCGAACACTGTAATTCAATGCCCCTAAAAGATGGGTTGGCAATATTAGCACGGGAATTAATTTGTACCAATCCGGGAGTGCTGAGCAAGGAAGCAAAACCAGCAATTCCTACAAAGCTAGCTAACTTTTTCAACAAATTTGTGCGGTGTAGTACATTTATCGTCTTCTCAAGCTTTAAATTTTCCACAAAATTGCGATCGCAGTCTTTCTCGCTCGCACTAAGTACACTCTGCCGATAATTAGCGCTGAATCACAGTGTGACGAGATTTGCGAAACAGATTAACCAAACCAAATAAACCTAATACACCCACCCATCCCAAATTATTATGGCGATCGCGCGTTAAACTCCGATCGGCTGTAGCGCCGTAGGGTGTTGCAGTAGTGTTGGTAGTCGTGCCACCAGTTGTACTCGTGCCACCAGTCGTACCGCCACTGGGGGTTGTAGTAGTGGTAGTGGTACTCTCAGTCGTGGTAGTGCCGGAAGTAGTACCCCCAGTTTTTACTGCTGTGCCGCTAGTCGTGCCACCTGTCGCTGCACCCCTAGCGCCGCCAGTTGTACCTGTGCCTGTGCCTGTAGTACCCGTACCTGTACCCAAACCAGAGCTACCGCCAGTAGTACCCGTGCCTGTGCCGGTGCCATTAGTACCCGTACCCGTACCCGTACCTAAACCAGAGCTGCCGCCAGTAGTACCTGTACCCGTGCCATTAGTACCCGTGCCTGTGCCTGTGCCTAAACCAGAGCTACCGCCAGTAGTACCTGTACCCGTGCCATTAGTACCCGTACCTGTGCCAGTAGTACCCGTGCCTGTGCCAGTAGTACCCGTGCCTGTGCCATTAGTACCCGTGCCTGTGCCAGTAGTGCCTGTGCCAGTAGTGCCTGTGCCAGTAGTACCTGTACCAGTGGTGCCTGTACCAGTGGTGCCTGTACCAGTGGTGCCTGTACCAGTGGTGCCTGTACCAGTAGTGCCTGTACCAGTGGTGTCCGTGCCTGTACCAGTAGTGCCGGGATTGGTGGTAGTGCCAGTACCTCCACCTGTGCCGTTGCCAGTGGTTCCTGTACCGCCAGTTGCGCCTGTACCTGTACCTGTACCGCCAGTTGCGCCTGTACCTGTACCTGTGCCGCCAGTTGCGCCTGTACCTGTACCTGTGCCGCCAGCTCCAGATTGGGCAGAAGCAGGCAGAGCGAAGGATACGCTTGCTAAACTCAGAGTGCAAGCACCAGCCAAAACAAATTTGTACAAACTAAAAGATTTCATGGTCATGGTTGCTTTGCTTTTGTAAAGTCCTGCGATCGCTTTTATCTTCAAAAACCACAGAGTCAACTTAATAGTCTTAGCCTATGACTTACGCTCTAGGTTCGCCAATCATCTTGAGGAGTATTTTAATAAAATAGGTCTTGCATAATGTTGAGTCTTCTATTCATTTTGTCGTGAAATTACGCGAATGCCAGTTAACTCGCGCCTGCTCTTAAACTCTTAAGTTAAGTTTTCACTATTTTATTCCGCAAAAGCTTAAAATCCAGTTATATCTTCAGCGAATAATATAAAACAATTAGATCCCCTTATCTCATCTCTTAAGATTAGCTTATTCCTTCTCAAGATAGAGGTAAAGTCAAAGATATAAGTTTAATTTGATGATAATATTCTCATTCTCTTGCCACTGACCGTGATGGTTAAAAGTTAAATTCAACAGTTCATAGCTGCCCTTATCTCGCTATGAACTGGGAACTTTTTCTATTCGATTGGAGGGCATATTTTCTAGGCAAACATTTAATCCTTCATCAACCTGAATGGCAGCACACTGAATTTTTTGGGTGATAGTTGTAGCAGTGAGGTTGGCAGTAGAAATTTCGATGAAAGCCTCTGGCAAGGCTTCAAACAAAAGCCGCTGTCCGGGGAAAACAACGCGCTCTAAGCTTGGTTCTGCCATATCCGCCATCCTAATAATTTGAATAAACCTAGTTCCATTAGTGTAAAAGCATAGAATTTTAGTGGCGGAATTTTCCAAACTTAAGGCTTCTATTTTTTGCGACATCATAGCAATTTACCTGTTGTATGCTCAAACAAAAAATTAATTAAAAAACACAGGGATATTCGATATCTTCGCGATGCTCATCAGAGCGGCTGCATTTTTGCTTTTGTCATTAGTATTTAGGAGGAAATAGGTGGGAGATAATAACCAGCAAAATCATATCAATATTAGTGAAAAACTAATATCTGTCAAAAGGAATGACCAAATATGAAAGATGTGTGTATTTGTGGCTACAGACTATTGTTTCTATCAATTTTTCAATTAGCTACGAGTTCACAACTATAAATTTTGTAGTTTTAGATTATTAACATGCAGGGTATGAGGAGTGACATGAATTTAGATTTATTTGTCCGGCAGATAGAGACAATGTACGGACGTTTGAGTGAGCTCTATCAAGGTGCTTCCGCACCTTCTGTGCAGATGCCACAAATGCTGCCTGGAGTTTTCAAAGAACTAGGTACGGCCTCGGAAAAATTGCAACTGGCAGCAGTAGAATTACTCCAGCAGAATGAGGAACTAATAGACTCAAAGACGCTACTGGAAGCAGAACGCCAGCGCTACCTAGATCTGTTCGAGTTTGCTCCCGACGCTTACTTAGTGACTGATACAGAAGGGATAATCCAGGAAGCTAACCGCGCGGCGACTGTGCTGTTAAATATTCCCCAGCACTACCTAATCGGGAAACCCCTGGCGGTTTTCGTCCCGGAAGCGGAGCGCCTTCACTTTCGTCGGGAGCTAAATTTGCTCAAAGGGCGCGATCGCGTGTTGGAGTGGGGCATCCGCCTGCAACCCCGCAACGGCGAAGTTTTTGATGCTGCTCTCACCCTGGGATCGGTTCGTAACTGCGAAGGCCAAGTGGTGGGTCTGCGTGTCTGCGTGCGCGACATCACTGAGCGTAAGCGGGCGGAAGCTGCTTTAGAAAATAATGATTACGATCCCATAGACGATCGCCCCGTGCATACTTATGCTAGAGGCGAGATGATTCCGCTGATTCCCCAAACCATTTGGCTAGTCTGTGAGGGATTGGTGAAATTAAGTACCCTTGCTGACAATGGGGAAGAGGTGATTGTGGGATTTGCTGGCCATTCCACGCCCTTTGGCTCTAGCATGACATCGCTACAAGTATATCAAGCGACCGCGCTTTCAGAGGTGCAATTAGTGTGTATTGCGATCGCTGAGCTGGGGATATCGCCCCGGCTAGCGGAGACACTTTTACCTAAAATTAACCAGCGGTTGCGGCAAACAGAAATTCTCTTAGCAATTGCTGGACAGCGGCGCGTTAAAGATCGTTTATCTCGCTTGCTGTTGCTGTTGAAACAGGAAATCGGTCAACTAGAGGCGGGGGAAACTCGCCTGAGCGTGCGACTGACTCATGAGGAACTGGCGGCGGCTTGTTGCACTACGAGGGTGACGATTACGCGAGAACTTAATAAGTTATTGCAGGAAGGGAAGATTGCTTTAGATAGCGATCGCCACATTATTCTTAAAAATGGAGCTTTCTCGTAAATTTGTATTGGTCTTTACTTAAGACTTTACTAGGAAATCAACTCTGAGAAATAGGGTGCGATCCCCAAGAATATTCATTCAGAAAGAGGAAGGTTATACCGCAGGCTTTTAAGCTATTTTATAGCTTGAATAATAGGAGACTTTATATGCCAGAACAACAACTCGATTCTTTACCTTCAGAAGCTAGAGAATTACCCCAAGGAGCTCAGCAAATTTTTCAGGCTGCTTTTAAGAGTGCTAGTGAAGATGGGATGAGCGAAGAAGCTGCAACTCGCGTGGCTTGGAACAGTGTAAATAGCGAATACATTAAAGGTGATGATGGCAGTTGGCAGCACAAGCCAGATGAACCCAACCAGACTCGTAAATCGGTACAGTCTGGCGGTAACTAATTAAATAGGGGCTAGGGGCTAGGGGCTAGGGACTAGGGGAAGAAAGGGAAGAAGGGGAAGAAGGGGAAGCGGGGAAGGAAGGGAATAGAATCAGGGAGTTTGGTGGGACTCAGAACGTTTTAACTACTAAGAAGGTTGCTATACAGCACTTTCCAGGTAAGTGAAGTATATAGAAACCGGGTTTCTTATGCAAAAACCGATTTCTGGCAGGAATCAGAGAAGAAACCTGGTTTCTGGGGTGTACTTCATAAACCTGGAAAGTGCTGTATGTAGCTAGTGGGGAAGTTAGGGATATCCTCAATGATCTTCCAACAAAATGAAGAAATAACTCTCACGATAGAGGAATTACTGGTTTTATAACTGTTAATTTAGTTACAGTTAATTAAGGTACTAAGGTTATATGCTCAGTTCATCTCAAGCTTTAAAACGAGTTTTTTACTGCCCAGAAGAATCGAATTTTTATTCACAATGTTTAGAAAGCTTAGTATTTAATGATTATCCTGAGAATGATGAGGTTGTGGTTGAATTTGGAGCGGGAGATGGTAGTCCAGTTATTAAGTCTTTATTGACAACGAGCTTTGAGGGGACAATACATGGATTTGAATTGAATTATCTAGCGGCGAATATTGCTCGCGCCCAAATTCAAGAATATGAACTCAGCGATAAGTATATCATCCACAATTCTAGTTTTTTTACTTCGGATCTACCTAAAGGCGGTTATTTAATCTCAAACCCGCCTTATCTTCCGGCTGAAGATGATAAGATTTATCAACCTCTACTACATGGAGGTAGAGATGGCTCTAGAATTGCGAGGCAGCTTTTATCTCTAGGCTATGAAAATGTGTTGTTGATGGTTTCTAGCTACTCTCATCCAGTGGGGTTGATTGAGTATGCTTTAGAGGAAGGCTACAATGTTGCTAATTTTATGGTTTCACCGATGAGTTTTGGCTATTACAGTTCGGAATTGAAGGTGAGAAATACGATCGCTGCTTTGCGAGAGAAGGAAATGGCTTTTTATTCTCCTAACATCTATCTACTGGCGGGTGTTTTGTTTAGGAAGCAGCATAAATTCGGTACTGATTTGTCGAAGGAGTTAATTCAGTTGATGACTTGTCTCTAAGTGTTTGCTGAATTAAAGGAGCAATTGAATCAGTGAAGACGTGAAGACTTGTGCGGGTTGAGAGAAAGAGGGTAATTATGCCGATTTGGTGTAATTACCCTCTAAAAATTATTAACGCTCGGCTTGCTGGATCGATCGCACTACGGCTGCACCTGCGCGATCGCCCTGAAGTTTTTCTTGGTCGTATCCAAGCACGAGTTCCCAAGCGTCTTGGGGGTATTTTTCGGCTAGCGGTAAAGCGACATCATCTAACATCCAGCGACCGTGACGTTCATCTTCTCTGATGTGTAGTTCCCAGTAACCCATTGCGCCGTCTGAGAGTTGCAAACGCTGGGCGGCGGCGAGATAATTTCTGTAGGCGGCGGGCCCGGCTACCTCGAAGTAGGTAAGACCGCCGCTGTAGCGCAGGAAGTAGCGCTTGCGTTCTGTGAGTAGGAAGTTGTGGTTGATGCTGGCGAGGACTTCCCAGGGTACTAGGTCAAAATAGGCTTCTGGTTCTGTGTGCATCCCCAATTCGGAGAGCATTTGGGCGAAGTAGGTGGAGTGTTTGCGAGGGAAGCGGCCGCCGCCATATTCTTCGATGAGTACGCGGGTGAGGGTTGATTGGACTTCGTTACCTGCGCCGCCGAGGATGCGGGAGAGGCGGCTGGCTTCTACTAGGCCGTCGAAGGAGGCGATCGCGAGTAGGTGGCGATATCCAGCTTCGCTCATTTGTTCGCGTAGGTAGCGATCGCTTGCCGATAAGGGTGGGTTGACATCAGCGGCGCAGCGATCGCTGAGTGCTTGCTTGATATCGGGCAATGCTTGCAGTGCAGGTACGGCAATTTGGGCGAGTTCCCATTCTTGCCAAGGTGATTCGATGCGATCGCGCACTTGCCTTAAGTAGTGCGATCGCTCGTTGGTGTAGTGGCGCAAGTCGTCGTACCAAAAAAATTTAAGTCTGTTGATGCGGTAAAGCGATCGCATCAGGAAGCGGTGAGCGCGATCGTCGCCGGATGGTTGTTTGTAAGCAGCTTGGATTGCCTGCGCGATCGCGCTTTCAAAGTTGCTAGCTAGTGAAGGTTGCGCTATTACTTTCTCATCTAGATCCTCTGTATCGAGCAAGTTGACGAATTGCTGCTCAGCTTCTTCATAATTTACAGCTTGAATGGGTGTTTTTGAGAGAGTCTGGGAGTCAGCTTTTCGGAATATATCTATGGTAGTGTGCATGGAGTCAATTCACTCTAATTGTACTTTTAGCCAACTTAGCAACCGTTGCAGTTTGCTAAGAATTTGGCTGCTTATCTTAAAGATAGCTAGTCAGCAAAAAAAGAACACCTTTCAATTGATAGATATTTTTATGACCCAATAATGACGGAGCGGATACTTACTCTAACGGGACTTACGCACCCAACCAAAGAAACCTGTTGTTTTCTCGAACTCACCTCGATTACGATCGTTTTTAAGTTAAGCGATCGCGAAAATATTCTTGATATAACTTACACCTGGGACTACAATCATTACCATCAATTTTTACCAATCCCATACTATTTAATTTAAAAGCTAAATCTGAGCGCAATCGTACTGCACTAGCAGCCGTTACAACGGCTCTCATTCCCTCCAACAATTCCGAATATTTATTTAAATTCCACAAATGCCGCCGCAGATGATCGCTATAAATTCCCGACTCGCTTGGGGCATCTTTCACCAACTTCTCTAAAGTCACATCTTGACGGGCAATATAATACATTGCTAGACGCAATAAATAAGGATGACCTCCTACTAAACTCATCAATTTTTCAACTTCAAATTTATTCCAATCTAAACCATGCCTCCTCGTCAATTCTTGCACTTGCTGCGAATCAAACTCTGGCAATTCAATCGGCAAACCGACATTAAATGGAGATTTATTCACATCTAAAGGAATGTAAACTTCCGTTGAATGCACTACTACCAACCGAAAATTTTTCCAGATATCGCGCCGCTTTGCTTCTTCGTGTAAAGCTCGCAGTAATCCAAAGAAATCATCAGCAATTTCGGGAAATTCAAAAACGCGATCGACTTCATCTAAACCTAAAGTTAGAGGTGTTGATGTTTCTGCAAGTAAACACTGTTCAAAGTAGGCTTTGCAGCACTGGTTGCTACCAATAATATCTGCTAATTGCCAGTGCTTAACTAACCGATCTAGCAGACCTAACTCTTGACTAAGACAACCACAAAACCATTGCAAAAATGTATTTGAATTTGCGAAAATTCTCTTATTAGCTAACTGAAAACTTAGAGAAAACGTCCGAGAACCTTCTTGCTCCGCTTGATATAAAATCCTTGACATTAAAGAAGTTTTACCCATTTGTCTAGGTGCTTTGATGCGGATTAATGCTCCTGGCTGGCTAATAGTTTCATAACAGCGCAATTCAATCGGATAACGATCGATATAAAAGCTAGAATTTAGTGCTACCTGTCCTGCTGGTAATTCTGGTATTAATATTGATAATGGTTGCAAGCAAGGTAATTTTTTATTAGGCGTAACGGCTAAGTTAGGCTTTGCTAAAAAACTCCTATTTACGGCTAATTCATGGTCAGCACTTAGAGAAGTTCGACCCTGTGCGATCGCGATCGCTATTTCCGAGGCTAACTTTGAGCTATCGTCCGCGCAGCGCCACTTCCAAGGCTGAATCCCTTCTAAATAACTTAACAAATCCAGCGATCGCCCATTGGGGTAAAAGTCAACACAAATCGGTAAAATTGCTGGTTTTTGGGGAGTTAAATGATGCAATTCCAGAACTAGCTGTACCTGTGCTAACATCATTTCACCGATCGCAGATTCTTCCGAAAGCAGCAACAGCAAGTAATCAGAAAGCTTTAAATAGGACTCTAGATCGGCGTTTTTGCTAGTTAAAAACACTTCATGACCCGCTGCGATCAATGCTGATTGCAACTGCTGAGCAAGGCTGTTGTTGTCCGCAGAATGCGCGATCGCAACTTTTGCCTTTTTTCGCCGCGTCTCCTCTGGCTGAGAATTATCCTCTAAATCAGCAATATTGCGCCATTCCTGCGCCAAAACCCGGCAAATTTCCGCAAAATTGGCATAATCTACAGGTTTACCATTCAAAAAATTACTGACAGTAGACTGGGCTATCCCTAAGTCCTCAGCAAGAATTTTCTGGCTAGGAAAGCCATTTCTGAGAAGGGCAGATTTAACTGCGGAAATGCACTGTTGTCGCACCCTTAGCGATCGTGGCATTGGTTATTTACGGTCAAGACACTGCAACCATCTTAAATATCAATTATCCCTAAAGTCGATGAAAAGTCAATGAATTCTCAAACAACTCAGTCACGAACTCAGCTATCAGACGGATTTGATAGGAAATAACAGAGAAAGTTGAGCAGTTAATAGGAGGTGAAGCATTGTGTACTCTACTTTAATCTGGTCGCTAGCAGCAGCAACTAATCAACCAGTATTCACAATCACGCCGCCCATCTTGTGGTTACTTATCGGAGTGACACTGGCTCTAATTGAGCTATTGATCGTCAAAACACAGCCACAAAAACACAGGTTTTATGTGCTAATGATGGGATCTTCCGCTCTAATTGAAGCCTTTATTTTATGGAGAGGATCGATAGCATTTCAGTTTAGTTGGGTGGACGTAATGTATGAAGATTTTGACTGGCAGATTATGTATTGGATGGGCATAGCTCTTCCCCTAACTGTCTGGGTTAGACCAGTCTTTATTATTCGCAAAAAATTTGTCATTCCCGAAGCAACCGAAGCCACAACAATCTCAGAAATTTTGGCAGGAGAAACCGGAATGGTGATTTATGAAGGTGCTTCTTGGAAAGCCCGGAATGAAGATTCTCAAGGAACAATTGCACCCCGCCAAAAAGTTTATGTTTTGCGACGGGAAGGTAACACGCTGATTGTTGTACCAGAAAAATTCATTCACATCAGCAATTAACAGTTTACAGAAAACTCAATTCATTTCACGTCTACCTTACAATTTACCAGGAGATTCATCATGTATCAGTATTTTTTGATGGTGTTATTTGCTATCACCGGTGTATCCTTAACTAGCAGTGTCAAGATTGTCCGCCAAGGTGATGAAGCTTTAGTTGAAATTTTTGGAAAATATGATGGTAAGAAACTCGATCCAGGTTTGACATTTTTGATTCCCTTTATTGAGCAAGTCGCTTATAAAGAAACCCTTCGCGAACAAATTTTAAACCTACAACCGCAACAATGCACGACCAAAGATCGAGTTTCCGTCACTGTTGAATTTATTGTCTATTGGCGAATAATTGACTTAGAAAAAGCTTCCTATAAGGTGCAAAATCTTAAAGAAGCAATGCTAAATATGTTGATTCTTTCAATTCGGACGCACATTGCGAAATTAGCTGTGGAGGAACTTTACACGGCTCGTAATGAGATCAATAATGCTTTAGTGGAAGAGTTAGATACAACAACTGACCCTTGGGGCGTTAAGTTTACGAGAGTGGAATTACGCGATTTTTACATAGGCAGTAAGGCGATTCAGGCGACATCCCTTGAGCGCAAAGAGGTACAAAAGGCGCGAGTTTAGGGATTAGTTGAAGTTAAGGCGATCGTGTTATTAGGAAAGATGCGATCGCTTTAATTCTAAACTTGTCCACAGTATTTACACTTTCAATCTGGTCGGAATTAACGATAATATTTTCATTCGCGCCTCTACTTCTGCGGGCAGGTGAATAATTACCTCAAATTGTTCAGGCTCAAGAATAATATTTATGTAGGCAAAACCTCCTACAAACTTTTCATTAGGAATGGCAAGGTCTACCGCGTAAACTTCTGGATCTTCATAACATTCGACTATGCCCCCTACCGTTCCTTTTGGAATGAGAAAGTCAGAAGATTCATCAGGAATTTCAATTAATGTTTGAATTTGGTCATAGATTTTTGCTTTCATTGTTTTACTCCTATTAAATGTAAACTTCAACCCAATTTGTGATTAGCTTTGGGATATCTCTACCACGATCTATTTGCCAGCTAGTAAAAAGGTTTCCTTCTACTTTATTTGGCCCTTGAATCCTCACTCGTACCTCAAACCGAATACCGTGCGGACTCATTCGAGTCTGAGTCGCTGGTGCGGATTCAAGACCAATACGCAATTGGTTAATTACATCTTCTGCTGCCACCTTACGGCTTTGTGGATTTTCTACATTATATCCAAGCAAGACAAAACCTCTCCATTTGCCTTGATTGGAGGGGTGATCCGGCTTCATTGAGTATTCTTCAAACTTACGAGGGTCAATTTCAGCTTCTTTGGCATTAGGTAATGGATCGCTTGGGTTCCAATTTTGATACATATATTACATATATCTCATCGTAGCTGATTTTACTACAAGATATGGATCTGGTGTAGAAAAGCGATCGCATATTCATCATAGCGAGATCATCTTGCATATCCCCTTAGCTTTCAGAAATAGAACTCTGTAGCAAACACTATTCAATTAAATTAATCAAATCATCAATTTAAGGAGATAAAACTATGACTAGAAACTCAGAATCAACTAATGCAGGGTGCGGATGCTTTTTACTTTTAATGTTGATTGGGGCAATTGGCGCGATCGCTTACCCATTATTTTTTGCTTGTCGTTCTAACAAAAGTCCCTCCTCGGAAGCAAAACAGTATGTTGGCTCAATGAACCGAGCGCAGCAAGCACATTTTGCAGAAAAAAGTGCTTTTGCCTCTTCTGTTGATGCTTTAGGACTTGGCATTAAAACGGAGACCACAAATTACAAGTATTCAGTTCGTGCAACTAAGAAGGCTGCTTTTAATTATGGAATCTCCAAAAAACGGGAGCTTAAGAATTATATTGGGGGTGCTTTTTTAATATCAACCAAGCCCTATCAGGAGAATGTAATAACAACAATATCCATCCTGTGTAGCACTGACAAGCCCGGTATAATTACACCCCTACCTCCCAGACTTGAAAATGGTAAATTAGTTTGCGGAACTGGAACAACATCCATGACAAAATAAAGTTTTATTTAATCCTAAAATCGCTATCTTAAATAATTGTTAAAATCCCCTGCGATTCCTGCGTTTCCTCTAACCATCAGCTATCATTAGCTAAAGCCACAACTTAATTCAATTATCGTCATCAAAGGAGCTAACAAATGAAAGTGAAAATGATTTTGCCAGCCCTCACTGAAGCCCTCAGCCCCCACTGGCGACCAATTAAATATTCCCTATTTCCACCCTTGGGATTAGCCACAATTGCCAGCTTTTTCAGTGAAGATGACAAAATCGAACTCCAAGACGAGCACGTTGAACCTTTAAACCTAGATGACGAACCAGACTTAGTAGTAATTCAAGTCTACATTACCTCTGCTTACCGCGCCTACGAATTAGCCGATTACTATCGCCAAAAAGGTGCTTATATCGCCCTCGGCGGCCTCCATGTCACCTCCCTCCCAGAAGAAGCCGCCGCCCATGCTGACACCATATTTCTCGGCCCTGGCAAAGATACTTGGCCGCAGTTTCTTAAAGATTGGCATTTAGGCAAACCAGAAAAAGTTTATGCCTCTAGAAATCGCACTTTAATTGGAGTCCCCCCAATCCGCCGCGATTTAATCAAAAGGCAACTATATTTAGTCCCCAATTCCATCGTTGTATCGCGTGGTTGTCCCCATCACTGCGATTTTTGCTACAAAGAATCCTTCTTCAAAGGTGGCAAATCTTTCTACACTCAAACAGTGGATCATGCCTTAGCTGAAATTGAAAGATTGCCAGGAAAACACCTATTTTTTCTTGACGATCACTTGTTTGGAGATGTCCGTTTTGCCAGTGCCTTATTCGATGGTTTAAAAGGGATGGGGCGAGTGTGGCAAGCTGCGGGAACAGTCCATGCAATTTTGCAGCCAGACTTGTTAGAGAAAGCTGTAGAAAGTGGCTTGCGAAGTTTATTTGTCGGTTTTGAAACTCTTAATTCTGTCAATCTAAGAGAACAGCACAAATATCATAACTTAAATCGGGATTATAGTGCTGCAATCCGGCGTTTACATGATATGGGTGTGATGATTAATGGCAGTTTTGTTTTCGGCATGGACGAAGATGATGAAACTGTGTTTGATACTACTGTAGAATGGGCGGTAAATAATGGGATAGAAACTGCCACATTTCACATTTTAACGCCATACCCCGGTACAGACTTATATCAGCGAATGGATGCTGAAAAGCGGATCGATCATCACAATTGGGATTTGTACGATACTCGCAATGTTGTATTTAAACCTAAGAAAATGACCCCAGAAGTTTTAGAATCTGGTTACTGGCGGGCCTATCGAGATTTCTATCGGTGGAGTTCGATTTTTCAAGGAGTTGCCACTAAAAATACTTGGAATCATCGAATGCGGCATTTACTTTATGCAGGCGGTTGGAAAAAATTTGAGCCTCTGTGGGATTTAATTATTCGGGCGGAACAAATAGCCAAAATACAGCCGATGTTGGAAACTATTCTCAGCGGATTTAAGAAAAATCCAAGTTTGGAAAGCCAAACTGCTCAAAAATCAATTCCTGAGTTAGTTCATTAACTGCTATAAAAAAGGGGGGATATCAAAAGCCCCCTTGTGCTTTTTAAGAGTTGGGGGATATCTTCTGCGTAAATCCTAAAATAATCAACTAAATCGGTGTACTCCACGCTAGAGCAAAAATACCAACGTCTGCAAAAAGAATTAGTTGGCGGTGCGATCGCCCTTGGCGGCATTTTCTGCATCGGCACGCTTTGGTATAGCCTGATTGAAGGGTGGCCGCCCCTCGATGCCGCTTACATGACAGTATTTACTCTAGCCACCGTAGGTTATGGCGAAATTCACCCCCTTGGTTCGCGCGGGCGGATGTTCACCATCTACCTAATTTTAATGGGTGTTGTCACCATCGGTTACATCGTCAACCGCTTTACAGAAGCCCTAATTCAAGGTTACTTTCAAGAAGGAGCTAGGCTGAGGCAACAACGGCGCTTGGTAGATTCATTAGTTGGACATTACATTCTCTGCGGTTTTGGGCGCATGGGCCGCCAAATTGCCTTAGAGTTCAAAGCAGAAGGCATCCCTTTTGTCGTCGTAGACTCTGACCCAAATTCCATCCAAGATGCCCTCTTGTCAGGCTATAAAGCGATTCAAGGGGACGCGACTCTTGACGATACCCTGTTAAATGTAGGAATTAAACGGGGAGTTTGTATCGTATCGGCATTACCCTCGGATGCCGAAAATCTTTATGCAGTTTTATCCGCAAAAACCCTCAACCCGAATGTACGCGCGATCGCGCGGGCGACAACAGAAGAAGCAGTGCAAAAGTTACAGCGGGGTGGTGCAGATGCCGTGATTTCACCTTACATCACGGGCGGCAAAAGGATGGCCGCTGCTGCTTTACGCCCTCAAGTAATGGACTTTGTGGATGGAATTTTGACGGGAACCGATCGCTCTTTTTACATGGAAGAATTTCTGGTCGATCCCGACAGTTGCCCCTATTCGGGGCAAACCCTCAGAGATGCTAAACTGCGATCGCAATCAGGAGCATTAGTATTAGCAATTCGCCGCGATGACGGCACATTAATCGCAGGCCCCACCGCCGACACCACCATTGCAGGTGGAGATATGCTGATTTGCATGGGAACTGCTGAACAATTGCGGGAACTTAATAAAATTCTTAGTCCCCTTAAATCCCCTTTTCCCAGACCTCCTAAACAAACACCTCTTGGAGGGTAATTGGTAATTGCTAATTGGTAATTGGTAATTGGTAATTGCTAATTGGTAATTGCTAATTGCTAATTGCTACTTGCTACTTGCTAATGGTATAAAGAAACCGGGTTTCTAGGAAATATTAACATTCTCAACTAGAGATATACAAAGAAACCCAGGTATAAAGAAACCGGGTTTCTATGAGAAATTAACGTTATTCACTAACTAGGTATCTACAAAGAAACCCGGTTTCTGTTCGTGTTTCTGGCCTTGACGTGCGTAATTCCAACTAATAACCAACAACCAACAACTAACAATCAACAATTAACAACTAACAACTAAATCTGTAACTTGGCGAGAAGAAGTAGACCAACTCATCAAAAAAATCGTCATTTGTGGGCCGCTTAGCATTTTTTCATTAGCAACAATAGACTGAAACTTTTCAGAACTCAATCCCCAAACCTTACATTCAAAACTAGCATTAACTCGCTTACCTCCTTGGCGAATCGCCGCCCATTTGCAGTCAGGCATAATGTTCTCTAAAAATGCTTCCGCTTCCTGCTTTGAAGCAAATCCGAAATAATCTACCCAGCGCACTCCATCGGCGGCCAGTGAGAAAATCCGACTGCTAATTCTTAGTGGCAACCAATTTGCCGTTTGAGGACAAGCTGATAACATTTGCTTCCAAGCATCGATTACCAGACACAGTTCGCTCTTATTTAACGCTTTCCATTTCTTCGGCGTTCCTAGAATTTTGGCAATCACAGGTTCGCAAAAAACCTCTGCTTTCTGGGATTTTTGGATCTGAGCCATTGTCTTAAGTAATTGCTCTTTTGTTGTTGGCGTTTTAGACATAGTTCTTACCGCCTTTGCCTGCTTTATAGAACCATTATAACTCTTATTGATTTATTCGTCAAGTCACTGCTCAAAGGAACTTTTTAATATACCCTGGCGATTGGAAATCGCGGCTATACAAACCAAGTCCGCCTACGCGGACTCAAGAGGTATTGATTCGTGATTTCTTGATTAAGTAGTAATATCTATGATAGCAATCAATTAAGTAAAGCTTTAAAGTCTAGTCAAAAGAAGGATCTGTATACCATTTCTTCATGTTTTCGTACCATTGCAATGCTTGCTTGTATTCCTCAACTAACTCAAGGGAAGCTCCTTCTTTTTGGTAATCTAAGCACGAATCATTGGGCTGAAATTCACAACTAACGTAATAGCCTCTCGGTAAAGTCTTCCAATATGTTGCTTCCCAAGGTTCTAGGACATTCCAATTTTCTGTTCCTGGGATATGTTCATACATGAAAATCAAATGCTCTAAAGCCAGCAATTGCTCTATGATTTCTCGCTGAGTACCGAAAAATCCTTCTTCATAAGGAAACTGCCCAAGAAAATTTACAATGGAAAATTTATTCCAATCAGGATGAGCCATTGCTTCCCATCTAGCACCACCTTGAGGAGTTAAATAGTAGGAAGCTAGAAGTCTCCCATCTAAGTGATCTTGAATCCCGGCCATTGTTAAGATAACATCTGAATTTCCATCAGTGTGATACTCGTCATATTCATCAGCAAATACCGTTGCTTTAATGTCCCCTCTCTGAAACAAGGAATCCGCTGCAAGGGCTGTTTCAGCATGAGATAAGTCCTTTGAGGACGCAACATTTCTTAGTCCGTAGTAGTTGAATATTACAGCAAACTCAAGAATCAAGTATTCGACTTTTGGATTCGGAGTTTCTGCTAATGTTGCGTAAGAGTTTAGCTCTTCATCTCCAAACAATTTTGATGGGTTTGTATCTAATTCTGGCTCTGTATACCAATCCAACATTTCCGGGTTCCACCGCTTCGCTTGTCGATCTTGTTCGATACATTCTTGAGGTGTGTTTGAGTCGATGCAACTTTCAAAATTTTGATACTTATAAGTAACTTTATAAGCTTTGGGTAAAGTTTTCCAGTACGTTGGTTTCCAAAATTCTATATCTTCCCAAACTTCTGTACCGTCAATGATAGTGCAGTTGAACAAATGTTCTGTTATGCTCAGGCATTCTTCTATTAACTCCTTATTTTGTGAAATTATTGCTGATTCTAAGAACTCGTCCATATCGTCAACAGGATTTGAATAACCTTTCAAATATTTATTCCAATCAGCATGACATACAGTTTCCCACAAGGCTCCCCCTTGAGGAGTTAAGTAGTAATAAGCGTTGAGTTTTCCGTCCAAGTGTGCCTGAATCTGAGACCGGTTTAAAGTAATATCTTTAATAGTTCTTTCATCTGTCTCTGGAAATATAGCTTCATCTGGAAATATAGCCTTGATGTAACCTTTCTGAAATAAGTGAGTAGCTGCTACAGCCACCTCAAATTGAGAGAGTCTAAAGTCCGATGCTATATTTCTGAGGGTTTCATTATGTTTTATAACCGAAGAAAGAATCAGATACTCTATTCTATGGATAGTCATATTGATAAAGTAGTAAGGCGATCGCTGCGGCTTGACGATATTTCTCTTACTCCCATCAGACGATCGCAGCGCCCAGCCTACAAGAATTTGTCCTAACGGTTAAGAGTTAACCGTTATGGCAACCGCCAAGGCATTTAAGACACTCTAAGCTCCTGAAACTCCCTACATTCTATTCCCTTCTTTCCCTAGTCTCTAGCCATTTTTTTCCCTTTTTCCCCAGCCCCTCTTTTCCCCTTCTTCCCTAGCCCCTAGCCCCTAGCCCCTAGCCCCTAGTTAGAACAATTCCCGCAACAGCCGCCCGTAAATTACCCTGATATTCTGCCAAAACCCGATCGCACTCTTCCTTGTCCAAACCAGTCCAGTGCATCATCAAAGCCAACTTCACAGACTTATTGCTTTTCTCCAATAAAAAACCAGCCTCATCCCGGCTCAAATCCGTCAAATCTTGCAAAATCCGCACAGCGCGATCGCGCAACTTCTTATTAGTCACCGCCACATCAACCATGCGATTTCCGTACACCTTCCCCAACTTCACCATCACCCCAGTCGAAAGAATATTCAGTGCCATTTTCGTCACAGTACCCGCCTTCAGCCGCGTCGAACCCGCCACTACCTCCGGGCCCACCAACAGGCGAATATCAACATCAGCCTCAGCATCCACTTGTTCAGCAGGCACGCAAGCCATAAAAATAGTCTTAGCCCCGCGTTGGCGGGCGGCTTGTAAAGCACCTGTCACAAACGGCGTTGTCCCCCCAGCGGTAATTCCCACAACCACATCCAAAGCAGTAACATGACGGTGAGCGATCGCCTCCGCCCCGTCATGGGCCCGATCCTCCAAATCCTCCGAGCTCCGCACCAAAGCCCCCGCACCCCCTGCAATAATCCCCTGTACCAACTCCGGCGGCGTACAAAAAGTGGGGGGACATTCAGCCGCATCCAAAACCCCCAAACGCCCAGAAGTTCCCGCACCCACATAAAACAGTCGCCCCCCTTGACGCAAAGCCGCAGAGGTGATATCAATTGCTATTGCCAAAGGTTGACGAGCAGATGCGATCGCCGCCAAAGTTTGAGCATCCTCACGATTAAACAGATCGACCAACTCCAGAGAGGTCAATTGGTCTAAATTTTCACTATTGGCATTCACCTGTTCCGTCAACAAATGCCCACGTTCATCCAAATTTTTCATCTTTCAATTAACCTCATGTTTCATTTCTGATTGTGGGCAAGTGTTTGGAAGCAGACGGGTAGCGGGGAAGAGAGGGGCTAGGGCTAGGGGCTAGGGGCTAGGGGCTAGGGGCTAGGGGCTAGGGAAAGAAGGAGAACAAGGGAATAATTTACTG
>NZ_CACA01000299.1:0-32344 GCF_000180455.1 Kamptonema sp. PCC 6506 | reverse complement strand
AACAGTTAACAGTTACCAATTCCGAGATTGAATAAAAGTCTTAACTCGTGCTAAATGGCTTGACAAAGTAGCCAATAATTCCTCTCCACCGTCAATAGTTTGTGATTCTGGTAGCGGCTGATTTTGGCAATCTCGTGCTCTATCCTCTAACTGAGCTGCTAACTTTGCCATTAAGCGTACACCGACATTTGAAGCAGTTCCCTTGATCCTATGAGCTTGGTGTTCAACAGCATTCCAATTTTTAGCAAGTAAGGCAACTTTTGCCGATTCAATATCTACTTGTACGCTGTCAATAAATGCCTGTAAAAGTCGCTTGGGTAAGGTAGTATTTACTTTGCCAATTTGCTGCAAGCGCTTCCGATCTAAAAGTAAATCTAACTCTGTATCTTCTAAAAAATCAAGTGGGCTAGTGGTTTCGTTTGGTATAGTTTGTAATAGGGTAATTTCAATGTCAGTTTTTGCCGAACTATTTAAGTTATCTGCTTCTAAATATGAGCTATTTTCATTGTTTACACTTTTAATTTCATAATTGTTATCCATATTCTCATACTTATTAGCGATCGATTCATATTTTTTTAGGATTGCTGCCAAGTCTTCTATATCGACGGGTTTGCTGAGATAATCGTCCATCCCTGCTGCCAAACACTTCTCACGTTCCCCTGGCATTGCATGGGCAGTGAGAGCAATTACAACAGTCTTATGAGCGGAGTTCTCTCGCTCCTTATTGGCTTCTTGCTCCCTCAATTTTTTCGTAGTTGCATAACCGTCAAGGATCGGCATTTGGCAATCCATTAGCACTACATCATAGGTTTGAAGTTCGAGCATTTTTAGCGCTTCTTGACCGTTAGCTGCACAGTCGGCTTGATAGCCCAAAACCATGAGTTGATTGAGAATAACTTGTTGGTTAATATAGTGATCTTCAGCTAAGAGAATTTTTACGGATAATTGACTATTAGAAAGGGGCAATTGATAATTAGGTTTAGTAGAATTATCTTGACTGGTGACATAAGAAAACTTTTCTTCCTCTTCTTTGGTTGTTGCTGGTAAAAGGCTGTCACAAAACTGGGAAGCTCTCAGCGGTTTAATCAAGTAGCTAGCAGCGCCTAGAGAGCAAAGTGCCTCTGCTTTGTGTCGATCGCGCAGCGAAGTCACCCCAATCAGCAGGGGTTTTACTAACAGCGATCGCACAAAAGCCGCAAACCCTTGGGTATCTAATTGGGGTAGTTGCAGATCCAGAAATACCGCCGTGTAGTGCTCTTGCTCCCTACGAGCTCCAGAATTAGCCTCCTCCAACACCGCTAAAACAGTCCTCGCATCTTCCGCTTCAGTGCAGTAGGCCCCCCGCGCCTCCGCGATCGCCCGCGCTACCGCCCTGGTTACAGCACTATGGGATACCACTAACAACCGTTTACCCGCAATCTGGGAACCTCGCGATCGCTCTACAGGCTGTGGTTGCATCTGCAAAGGTATTGTAAACCAGAAATTAGAACCCTTACCCACAGAAGTGCGAACCCCAATTTCGCCTCCCATCATCTCCACTAACTGTTTGCAAATCACCAAACCTAAACCAGTACCGCCGTATTGTCTTGTCGGCGAGCCATCGACCTGAGAAAATGACTGGAACAGCTTTTTTTGCCCTTCTGGGGAAATGCCAATTCCACTATCGCGCACAGAAAAGATCAGCTTTCGATCGACTGTTGAGCTCTTGAGAGATACTCTGACTAAAACTTGACCGCGATCTGTAAACTTGATAGCATTATTTACCAAATTCAACAAAATCTGCTTGAGCCTTCCAGGATCGCCTTGCAACTGTCGGGGAACAGAGCTTTCAATTAAAACATTCAGTTCTAACCCTTTTTCTTCAGCCGTTGCTACCACCATTTCCACCATCGATTCAATGCAAACATCCAAATCGAAATCTAAGGTTTCCAGGCGCATTTCCCCGGCTTCAATCTTAGAGAAATCGAGGATATCATTGATCACAGAAAGTAGATGTTCGGCACTGCGATAAATTGTCTGAGCGTATTCTCTCGGTTTCGCCTCTAAGGAAAGGCGTAATAACAGTTGTGCCATTCCCAAAACTCCATTCATAGGAGTACGGATCTCATGGCTCATGTTAGCCAAAAATTGGGATTTTACGCGACTAGCTTCGATCGCCGCTTCCCGCGCCTCTACCAACTCATTAATGCGATCGCTAACTAGGACAATACCCCCAACTTCACCATCTGGAGCATACCAGGGGTGAATTGCCCAACGTAGGAATACAGTCGAGCCATCCTCGCGTTTCCAAGCATCTTCGCTGACTGAAACTACCTCACCAGTGAGCGATCGCTCGTGCATCTTCCTCCAGCGATCGGGAATATCTGGCAATACTTCATAATAGCTACGGTTGAGGATAGATTGCCCTTCTAAATTATATTGAGTCAGCCACCTTTGAGAGTGAGCCTGATAGCGCATTTCTTTATCAAACATCGCCATCGGTACAGGCACGCAAGCGATTATTTGCCGCAGTTGTTGGCGTTCCCTTTCTAGAGCTGCTTCTGCCAACTTGCGATCGCTAATATCACTAATAATACCCGCCATCCGTAGTGCTTTTCCCTGCTGATTCCGTTGCGCCTTTCCCCTACCAGTACAGTAGCGGTAAACATCGGAAGAGTGCAACAAGCGAAATTCAACATTATATTCTGTGCCCGTTTCCAGATGAGCTTCCAGAGCTTTTCTTGTACTCTCGTAGTCCTCTGGATGAAGGCGATCGAAAAAAGCCTCGATCGCACTTCCAAATTCAGAGCGCGACAAACCCACTATTTCCAGCAGGCGATCGTTCCAGTAAACCTCATTTTTACTTAAATCCCAATCCCAAATCCCATCATTAGCACCTTCCAGAACTAATCTGTAACGTTCTTCACTTTCTTTTAGCTTTTGCGAAGCTTGCGTAGCTTTAGTTTCAGCACGGTAAATTCTGATCGCATTTTGCAAGCTTCGGGACAAATTTTCAGGAGACAACTTAGCTTTAGCAATATAATCGGAAGCACCCGCTTTCATTAGTTCTACAGCAATTTGTTCATCTCCTTGACCAGTTAACACAATTAACGGGATTTTAATTCCTGCTTCCCTAATAGTTTTTACCAACTTTAGACCATCCCCATCTGGCAAGCGATAGTCTAGAAAGGCACAATCAAATGGTTTAGCGCTTGCCATTTCTTCCGCAGAATTAGTTAGCTCATTATGAGCTGCTAACAGCAGCACTCTCGCCTCCGCACTGCCCCCAGCTTCGGCAATTTCCACTCGCACACCAGCAATTTTTAGGGCTCGGCGGACTGCCATCCGATCCACTTCATCGTCATCAACTATCAAAACTTTTAGAGATTCTTCCATAATTGTTAGTTGTTGGTTTTTAGTTGTTAGTTTTTTTAGCTTGTGGTTGTTAGTTATTAATTGTTGTTATTAATTCTTAGTTGTTAGCTGTTAATTTTTAGTAGCTAGCTGTCTGTTATCATTCTGATTGCTGGTCGCTCTTTTTTTATTGTTAATTATTCGTAGTTAGCTGTTTGTTCGTTATTCATCTCACTGTTAGTTATGGGTTCTTATTTTCTAACTGTTGGTCGTTAATCGCTAATTGCCAAGCACTACTAACTATTAATAAAAACAACTAACCACTAACCACCAACAACTAACAACTAACCACTAACAACCAACAAATAACCACTAACAGTTACGGCATTTCACTTAGCATCCAGTATTTATTTAGCGTCGCGATCGTTTCAACAAAATTAGAGAACGTCACCGGTTTAAGAATATAGCCCGCTACATTCAGGTTATAAGCTTCTACTTTATCCCTATCCTCATTAGAAGTTGTCAAAACAATTACAGGAATCGACTTCAGCTTATCGTCTAACCGCAATTCTCGCAAAAACTCTATCCCATTCATTTTAGGCATATTCAAGTCCAGCAATACTAATCGGCGCAAGGAAGGAACCGCCAGTCCCTCTCCCTCGCCACGCAGCATCGCCAGTGCCTCCAGCCCATTTGCTGCCATGTAGAGGGGATTAATAATATTATTCTTTTTAAAGGCTCGGCGGATATTCATGACATCAACTTCATCATCCTCTACCAGTAAAATGTGGATCGTTTTTTCTTCCATAATAAACCTCTTGAATGTGTGGAAACTCCTTAGCAATATTGAGAAGGAGCAAACTTAGGCGAGAGAATTAAAGTTACTGTCAAATTGAACGCTCGTATTAGTGGTAATTAAGCTCAAATCTAAGTTTCGATATAATCATGAATCAGGATAGTTTCAGTTCTGTAAGAGAAATCTACCGGACGTTAAAATAGGTAGAGTTAACAACTAAATTTTCCCGTTTTCCTCGTTAATTACACTGAAAAATTAGGATGATATTTGAAAGTCCCGGCTTAATTTAGCCAGAAACCAAATTCATTTATAGTGCTTGTATTGCATTATTAGCGTTTTTTGCTTATTATTTAATTTCAGTTCTAACTTAATCGGGTACACAATTAACACCTCAATCCTTTTCAACTAAGAAAACTATGCACAGCAACCGAGGATCTTGAAGCTAGACATCACTTGTCTAAAGTAGAAAGGTCTATGCAATTATAGACAAATTTTAGTATGCCGATCAACATCTCTGACAAATCCCGTCCCATTAGCCTAACGGCAGGCTAAGCCAAAAAAAGCGGGAGTGTTAAAATGCCCAACCTCAATCTAAAAACTCAAATCCCTATGTCCCCCGACAGCAAACTTTACGAAGGCAAAGCCAAAATCCTCTACGCTACAGATGACAGCGAGATTTTGCTGACCTATTTTAAAGACGACGCTACAGCCTTTAACGCCCAGAAGCGCGGCACTATTGCCGGCAAAGGCGAAATTAACTGTGCCGTATCCCGCCACCTATTTCAGCTACTGGAAGCCAAAGGTATTCCCACTCATTTTATCGACTGCCCCAGCCCTAACGAGATGCGAGTCCGTCGCGTCCAGATTTTCCCCTTGGAAGTTGTAGTCAGGAACATTGCCGCAGGTAGTCTGTGCCAACAAACCGGACTGGCAGTGGGTACAGTTCTCACTCCAGCCCTAGTGGAATTTTATTACAAAAATGATGCACTCGGAGATCCCCTATTAACCCGCGATCGCCTGTTGTTCATGCAACTAGCAACCCCCTATCAACTTGAAGAACTACAAGCCGCCGCCCGTCAAATCAATGAAATTCTCAAAGGGTTTTTCAACCAGTGCGGCATTACCCTGGTAGACTTCAAACTGGAATTTGGACTCGATCGCGATCGTAAACTCATCCTCGCAGATGAAATTAGTCCCGACACCTGTCGCCTCTGGGATCAGTCCGAAACCGACCCCGACAAACGGGTGATGGACAAAGACCGATTCCGCCGCGATTTAGGTTCAGTGGAGACAGCTTATCAACAAGTCCTCCAGCGGGTTTTAGCTCAAAACGTTTAGACTCCCTTGCCAATGCGGTACAATTGCAAAGTTTGTCTAAAAGCGTTAATAGTTAGTGGTTAGTAGTTAGTGGTTAGTGGTTAGTGGTTAGTGGTTAATAGTTAGTCAAATCGGCAACCAACAACCAACAACTAACAACCAACAACTAACGATTAACAAAAATGTGGTGTGTGGAATGTCCAAAAATTGGAATAAAAATGCGATTATCTGCTGTTTTAGTGGCAGTTTTTACTGCCTCAGCAACTTTCGGATTATCAAACTCCGCAAATTGCCAAACATCCTCCTCTGAGCCTTCAGAAACAGGTTTAACGCCTAGCTCTGTAAAGTCTTCAAATTTATCTGAATTGTCTACATCAACTCAAAAACCAGGAGAGCCAATATCCAAAAATGCTACCAAAAAGTCATTACAGGCTCATAGATACCCGACTTTTTTGGAAAACTTTGGAGTAACTGGTAAAGCCGAAAGCACCGAGATATTTTTGTTGCCAAAGAACCCAAGTAAGCAGGAAAATACAATCGGTTGGATTGAAGAAACAAAAACCGCAATATCAAGAGATTTAGGAAAAATCTCTGAATCCAACCAGCCTCATAACATCGCCCAGATAGTTGAATTAAAATCTTGCAGCCCATTGGAAAACCAGCAGCCAGATCGAGATTCGACAACAAATAAAGTTATGGGGCGGACATCTTGTCCTCCCGACCAAAAGCTGGCTAAGAATGGGGAAACATATCAATTTAAACAAGCCGAAACCATCTCAGAGCGAGCCTTGGGGAATCCCACTTCATCCAAGCGAAACCCTGCATTAGACGGCACACCTGTAGGCTACGTCCCTCATTCTCCCAGGGACATTGCTCAAGCTCCACTGCCGCCTGATAACTCCGCTCCAGAGTCCCCTACCCCGCCAGTAGACATTCCAGCACCAAGCCCAGAAGCCCCTCCAGCGCCACCAGTACCAAGAACAACACCAACTCCCCCAGCGGGGCAGTCTGACTCCCAAGTGTTAGTTGCTGAAGTTGTTGTCAGCGGCGTAGAAGGTCAACTTGAAGATGAAGTCTACCGAGTCATCAGCACCCAACCAGGGCGCACTACAACTAGAACTCAACTGCAACAAGACATTAACGCGATTTTCGCTACTGGCTTTTTTAGAAATGTCCGGGCTGTACCGGAAGATACCCCTTTGGGGGTGCGAGTAACTTTTGTCGTCCAAGCAAACCCCATATTACGGGGAGTGCAAATCACTGGCCAGGAAGTTTTACCCCAAACCGTAATTGACGAAGCCTTTGGCGACCAATACGGCAAAATTCTCAACCTCCGGCAGTTTGAGGAGGGAGTGAAAAAAATCAATAAGTGGTATCAAGACAATGGCTATGTTTTGGGCCAGGTGATTGACGCGCCGCAGGTGTCTGATGACGGTAATGTGACACTGCAAGTCGCAGAAGGCGTGGTGGAAGGGGTAGAAGTTCGCTTTTTGAATAAGGAAGGTGAGGCAACTGATGCTAAGGGCCAACCAATCAAAGGCAACACTCGCGAATTTATTATTACCCGCGAGGTAGAACTGAAGCCAGGGGACGTTTTTAATAGAAATAAAGCTGAAAGAGATCTCCGGCGAGTATTTGGCTTGGGGATTTTTGAAGACGTGCGCCTTGCCTTGGAACCGGGAGCGACAGACCCCCGTAAGGCGCGGGTGATCGTCAATGTGATTGAAAAGAATACCGGTTCCCTGGCGGCTGGTGCGGGGCTGAGTTCCGCTACTGGGCTGTTCGGTACCATCAGTTATCAGGAACAAAATCTGGGGGGAAATAACCAGCGGTTAGGGGCGGAGTTGCAGATAGGGGAAAGAGCGACGCTGTTTGATGTCAGCTTTACTGACCCCTGGATCGCTGGCGATCCCTACCGTACTTCTTATACTGTGAATGCGTTCCGCCGTCGATCGATTAGCGTGATTTTTGATGGCGGGGACAATGAGGTGCGGTTGGAAAATGGCGATCGCCCTCGTATTCTTCGTACTGGCGGCGGATTGAGTTTTACCCGCCCCTTAGAGCGCAATCCTTTTGCTGATTCTGAATGGGTGGCTTCTGTTGGGTTTCAGTATCAGCGAGTATCAATTCGCGATCGCAATGGCAATGTTAGAGCCCGCGATGAGGATGATAACAAACTGAGTTTCAGTAATTCGGGTTCTGACGATTTGTTTACACTACAAGCAGGAATTGTACGCGATCGCCGCGACGATGCCCTGCGCCCCACTAGCGGTTCGCTGCTGCGGTTTGGGATGGAACAGTCTGTACCAGTCGGATCGGGAGCTATCCTATTCAACCGTATCCGAGGCAGCTACAGTTACTATCTCCCAGTACGTTACACTCGCTTTGCCACTGGCCCCCAAACCCTGGCTTTTAACATTCAAGCTGGTACTATTTTGGGCGATTTACCTCCTTACGAAGCTTTTGCCCTGGGCGGCGCTAACTCCGTCCGAGGCTACGATGAAGGAGACGTTGGTGCCGGTCGCAGTTTCATCCAAGCTACCGCTGAGTACCGCTTCCCGATTATTTCTTTCGTCGGCGCAGCCCTATTTATCGATGCGGCTACAGATTTGGGTACTGGTGGCAGCGTTCCTGGCGATCCCGCAGGTGTCAGAGGCAAACCAGGAAGTGGTATTGGCGCTGGTGTAGGGGTGCGGATTCAATCTCCTCTGGGCCCGATCAGAATAGATTATGGATTTAGTGTAGATGGTGGTAGCAGATTGCACTTTGGAATTGGCGAAAGATTCTAAATTTGTTAACTGTTAACTGTTAACTGTTAACTGTTAGTTGTTGATTCTCACTAAATTAGCAATTACCAAGACAGGACTTACTCACCCAACCAAAGAAACCGGGTTTTTTGACAAAAATACTTCGCCCTTATCCACAGATAATATCAAAAACCCGGTTTCTGGGACTCCATCGGTAAGTCCTATTTGTGTAAATCCTGTAGCGATTAGCCATTAGCAATTAGCAATTGGCAACGATGGGTAATTAGCGATTAGCGATTAGCCATTAGCGATTAGCCATTAGCCATTACCAATTACCAATTACCAATTACCAATTTATCGCAGAGTAACTTTGACTGATGTTTGTATTGATTTACTGGCCACTATCAGAATGCGGTAGACTCCAGACTGAGGTAATTTAGCTAAAGCTTCGCCGTTGCCTTGATCGAGCAGTTCTCCCGATGGAGATTCGATCGCTACATCTACATCCTTAGCAGTGACGGTCATTGTTTGCCCAACTTTCGCCTGAATTGTTAAAGGCTGGATTTCGTAGGCGGATAATTTAAGTTCAATGCTGGTATCTTTTGCTCCTCGCGCCATCGGGAGTTTGCGGTCTGGTTTATATGACCAGATTGCTTTAAAGTCACGTTCCAAAACAAAGCTAGTTGTCTGTTTTTTGGGGGTGATCCTTACTCGATAAAGACCTGACTCCGGTAATACCCCTACCCATTGGCTGACCTCTGTTTGAATTATGCCTAATCTTTGCCCGCTGGGGCTAAACAGTTCTGCTGTCAAGCTTCCCGCCCACAGAGATAAAGTTAGTTCGCGCCCTTTTATTCCTTCAAAAATGTAAGTAGTAGGTTTAGCGATTGTCTCTCGAATTTCGGGGCTTGACATTCTCCGAATTGGCTCAATAGTTGGGGTTGTGGTATTGCCAAGTGCAGTTGTTGCCACAAATACGGCCAGTAGCCCTGACAGTATTAGTTTTTTCATTTAATGTCCCAGTTCTGATGGCATGAGGTGCTGTAGGACATTACTTCGGTTTCCCTGGCTACGCCGGAAAAAATGTGGCGATCGCGAACTGGGATAATGATGAGTTCTAGAGGTGGGTTGAGCTGATAAATTTTGTCTCTTACCAAAGATATTTGGCGGTTCTATGGGTTTGAAATAACCCGCCGTAATTAATTCCTAAAATATAATTAATTCCTAAAATTAATAAGTCCCCTTCAGATGATCTGAAGAGGACTTTGTGAAGAGTGGGGCGATCGCGCTTTGTGGAGGGCGATCGCGCGTAATCTAGTATGTATGCCTAATTGATTACATCAAGCCCAACTGGGACAAAATACCTTGACCAGTCAGGAACTCAGTAGCAAGACCAATTACAAAGCCCAGCATGGCCAGACGACCATTCCAAGTTTCGGCGAAATCGGTAAAGCCCAATTTGGTTGTTTCTTTAGTTTCCATGATCGCGAACCTCGTTTAATTTCAACCTTGTTAAGTAATGTAACACAAGGACAGAAACAATGCAACATTTTTTTACATTTTTGTCAAAGGCTTGCTGTGAGGGAAACGGAGGCAGTGCTGATTCATTCTTTTAAAGCTATAGTCTGACAGAGACTAAAGTCCCTGTCTCAAGTGCGAAAGTCGTCTGAAGACGACTAGACAGCTAGTATTTGAGTCGGTTTAAACCGACTTCAGCTATTAGGCAGGGACTTTAGTCCCTGACGGGTTTCGGGAAAATGAAATAGCTCTGCCCCTCTCCCCGATCTTCCTCTGAGTAAGCTATAACGACAAGTAAGGCATCTGGCGGTAAATCTGATGAAACTGATTAAACAAACTACTCTTCATTTCCAGGAAGCAGGTTCCGATAAGGTTTATGAAGTGGATCTGTGCCAGGTCGGGGAAGACCTTTATCTGGTAAACTTCCGCTACGGTCGCCGAGGTACGAACCTCAAAGAAGGGACAAAAACTGATAAAGCCGTGCCTTTGGCACAAGCTCAAAAAGTATTTGATAAGCTGGTTGGGGAAAAGACGAAAAAAGGCTATCGCGACGTTACGAGTGCAGGGGTAAGTGCTGCGCCTGCGGTACCCCAAACCGCCACAGTTACAGAGATTTCAGTTGGAGAGCCGCGTAAACAAGCTATTATCAATCGTCTCGCTCGTGGTAGCAATAGTAAATGGCCCCTCGAACGTGCTATCTGGCGTGCGGGGGAATTGAAGATCCGGGAAGCTGCGCCGTTGTTAATTCAATTATTTCGTAGTGGCGATCGCTTAAGAGATTATTGCATTGCTTGGGCCTTGGGTTGGTGCGGCGATGAGAGTGCAATTCCCCCACTTCAAAGAATTGTAAGCGGCGATCGCCTTCCTATTGAACCCAAAATGCCCGAATTTGTTTGCCGCATCGCCTGGGAAGCAATTGTTAAATTATCAGATGAAGAAACAAAAGCAACATTGCGCTCTGAAAAAATAAAACAATTACCGCCAGAATTGCGAGAAATAGCACAAAATGGTTCAGCGGAGGCATTCTCCACAGCCTTAATTAGTTATCTTAATAACAATGAAAGTCAGCGTTTTTCCGTACTCGATACTATCTATCAAATTGATAACAATTCAGTGCGACCCGCCCTACTTAATATTTTATCTACTGCACCGCTTCAACCCAACTATTTTAAACAAATTCGTCACATTTTCAAGATGGCTGAATATCGCCATGATGCCGAAGTTTTTGCGATTCTTACTCGTCGATTTGAAAAAGAATCGGCAATGTTCCGCAGCGATGGTAATTATATCCGACTTCCAGAAGGCGGGTACTTGAGAAAATACGAATATCATTATAATCCTCAAGCCCGCAAGCACGAAAGAGTTAAACTCAATGAATTTGTCCAGGAAATGGAGAGCGATAATGCGAGAATTGCCTATAGCAATAAAACTCGCGACTATCTACAACGGCGGGTTTGGCGAACTCTTAAACAATTAGGTGAAGAAAGTGATTCTGATTATATAAAAATGGCTGTCAACCTTCTTCTTCAATATACCGATGCTGATGCCGTAGAAGTTAAAAACAGCGATTTCCAGGTATGGAATTACTCTGACATGACTCGCATTCATTATAACCGTGACTGGGATAGTTATGCTGGCTATTTAACATTTAACCACATTTTATATGAGAATAGTCCCCGCTATGTTTTATTCCCAAATAACAAAGCATGGCGTTGTCAGGAAAACTATAAACCTGGAGATCCAGAACCCGAAGTTCGAGAAGAAGCATTTCCTCAACTGTGGCAGCAAAACCCAGAAGCACTGCTACAATTGTTATTAGCAAGTAACTGTCAGCCCGTTCATCATTTTGCCGTTAAAGCTTTAAAAGCTTGCCAACAATTTTGTGCAAATATTGACATTGACACAATTATCAAACTTCTTGGCAAACCCTACGCAGTTACAGCAGAGCTGAGTTTGAATTTAGTCATAAACGGTGGCTATCACAGACAGCCAGCCAACAAGAAATTAGTTCTTGCTGTTGCCAATTCTGTATCTCAAAATGCGCGGACATTGGCTTACCGCTGGATAGAAGAACAGCGGGAATATTTCTTAGAAGACAGCCAATTTATTGCTGCATTAGTGACTAGCGCACAAACAGATACTCGCCAATTTGCTCGTCGATTGTTGAGTTCATCAATTATTAATGATAACACTGCCAGAGTATTAATCGCCCGAATTATTGCTGAATTGTTAGCTTTCCCAGGAGAACCAACCGAATTAGGGGAAATAGCAAAAGAAATCACCGAAACTTTGCTAATTAGCTTTACACCACAACTGCGAAATTTAGGATTAGGAATTATCCTTGATTTACTCAGACATCCCCTACCTGAGATTCAAGAATTAGGGGCGCGGATTTTACTAAATCACGAAATCAACGCTGCTAATTTACCCCCGAATTTGATAGAGTCTTTACTAGAATCGCCCTACGAACGAGTGCGAGTAGTGGGAGTGAGATTATTTGGTCAATTACCCGATGAAACTTTGATCGGTTCTCAGAGTATTTTGATAATAGCAATGGCCGTTAATCCTGTGGCTGAAATCCGCAATGCGATTAGACCAGTCATTCGGCGTTTAAGCAGAGAATATCCAGCTTTTGCTACTCAGTTAGTCTCTGAGTTTATTGATGTGTTAATGATTCCAGAAAGACATCAAGGCGTTCACAGCTATTTAGTTAGTTTACTGCGAGAAGATATTCCCGAATGGATGTCTAGTATCGATCGAAATACCGCTTTGCGACTGCTTAAAGCTAAATCCTCTGCGACTCAAGAATTAGGAGGTTTTATCCTGGGAGTACATTACCCAACTTGGGCAGCAGAATTTGATATAATAGACATAGTTAAGCTGGCTAGTCACGAAATTTTGTCAGTGCGAGAAGCAGCGCGAAAAATGTTTGTAGCAAATTTAGATCGCATTCGTAGCAATTCCCAAGAAATGTTAGCGGCTGTCCGCCTACTTGAGTCAAAATGGGATGATTCGCGGGAATTTGCCCATCAAACTTTTAAGACAGAATTTTCTAGCGAAGAATGGACTCCAGAGGTGATGGTTAGCATCTGCGACAGCATTCGGGAAGACGTGCGCCAATTTGGACGAGACTTAGTGACTCGCAATTTTCAAGCAGCTTACGGACAAGATTATCTGCTAAAATTTAGCGAACATCCTTCGGGAGATATGCAGTTGTTTGCTACTAATTATCTAGAAAGTTATGCCGTAGATAGTCCCGATCGATTGAGAGAGTTAATGCCTTATTTTATCACCGTATTATCGCGCGTAAATCGGGGTAGAGTTGCTAAACAGAGAATTTTTACCTTTCTGGATGCAGAAGCGCAAAAAAGTCAAGCAGCGGCGATGGTTGTAGCCGAGATTTTAACCCGGCAATCTGCTACTATTGCCATTGGGGATAAGGCCGCTGCAATTCAAACTATGTTAAAAATTCACAAGGTTTATCCGCAGCTTAATTTACCTATTCAGGTGAAAGAAGTTGTAGAAGTTAGAAGTTAGTGTTTATGACGTGGCAAACGGAGTCATGCCCAAAAAAATCAGAGAGTTAAAAAGTATGTTATTGAAAGCAGGATTTACTTACCGTACTGGCAAAGGTAGTCATACCAAATGGTATCATCCTCTTCTATCTGGGGTAATTACTCTCTCAGGTAAAGATGGTAATGATGCTAAACCTTACCAGGAGGCAGATGTAAACAATGCAGTTCAGAAAATAGAAGAAATTAACAGAGAAGAAGAGGAAAAACAAAATGATTTGTCACTATAGTATGATTATCCAATGGTCAGATGAAGATCGGTGTTTTGTAGTCAGTCTCCCTGAGTGGGGGAAATTTTGTCACACGCATGGAGATACATATCAAGAAGCACTTAAAAATGCTCAAGAAGTGTTAGAACTTCTGATTGAGTCATCATTAGAAGACGGGAAACCTTTACCGCAACCTAAGATATTTGGAAAATCTTTTCAGCCAGTGGGATGACGAACCATGAAAGATTATCACTTTAATATTAATGTTTTCTACAGTGAAAAAGATGAGGGTTATATTGCCGATATTCCCGATTTAAAATATTGCTCTGCTTTTGGTTTAACACCAGAAGAAGCACTCCATGAAGTAATAATTGCTAAAACTGCTTGGCTTGAGGCCGCTATGGCCGAGAGTAAGCCTATTCCCACCCCCAAATATCGACCCGCAATTTACCAAGCTAGTTGAGGAAAAACAATGGAATTCAACTACTCTTACAAAGGCAACTCAGGTGTTAGCGAACGGGGTGGAAATACCCAGATGTCTTTCTCCCCAGACACCAAACGCCCACCTACTTATTTTATCGGAGAATTGCGTCAAAATGTTGCATTTCGCGAGGCGATTAGTGCCTTACACGATGTTGTAGTCTCCGATATGCGATTCCAGCCCAAAGATAAAACTGCTTATAAAGAATGGCGTGCCAAACAGGAGGAAATCGACTGGCAAATTGTCGCCAATCAGCGTCAAGACTTAGCAGCAAAAATCCAGCCATTGCAGGCAGAATTAAACCAATTTTACCAGCGCCGTTCTGAACGTTTAAAACCTTATTATCGAGCGCGAGAAGCCTTCCGCCGCTATGTTTGGCAAAAAGAATTAGACTTTTATTTTGTCTTCGACCCAGTAATTACCGTCCATCCAGATGAAGTATTCTTTGAATGTTTCAGCGTAGATGAATCGAGTTATGGCCGTTTGGGTGCAAGCTACGAGGTGTTTAAAAATATCAATGAATTTGCTTGCGGCACTACCAATGTTGATTACTCGGCGGCCCTTTATGATGAATTTCAAAAAGTTCGCAGTTACAAAACAACTTTGCTGCAAGTTGACCCCTCTGGCTTTGAAGTTCAAACTAGCAATGAAGAGGTATTTAAAGAAGTTAAAATTGATTTACCCGACAGTTGGGTAAGAGGTTTTCTACAAGTTAGTTCGGCAATGTCCTTACCTGCGACGCAATTTGATTTGCATCCGATGGACATTCATAATATGTGTTTTATCCTGCGTCGCCACAAAGAGAAAAAAGGGCCGCGCAGTCTGCGATACCATCTGAAACCAGGGGAACCAGTGCGGATCGTTTTTGAACCTTGGGGGACAGAAATTATTTGTCACCGTTCGATTTATCATGGTTCGCAAGAACAGGAAATCAGAGTTTGGGGCCGTCGCCGCCTCCACATTTTAGAGCGTTTAATTCCTGTAGCTAAAAAGTTTACTGTACATTTATTAGGTACGGGAATGCCGTCCTTTTATGTAGCTGATTTAGGCGATATGTCCTTTACCTTGGGATTATCGGGATGGAGCGCCAATGATTGGTCAAAATCTGGTAACTTTGATTTAATGGCTCCCCGTGCTGATGTTGATAGTTGGACGCAACAACTTATTTTTGATGCTTTGCGGGAAAATTGGCGGGAAACTCCTGATAGTTTGGCCCAGCGGCTTAAGTTAAGTCGGGTCGCAGTTTTAGGCGCTTTAAGTGCTTACACTCAGGCGGGAAGAGCTATTTACGATTTGAATAAGCAGGTTTATCGGGTACGGGAATTAAGCCGAGAACCTTTGCCAATGGAACGGCTACGTTTTGCTAATGAGCGAGAAGAGAAAGCGACTCGTTTTCTAAGTCAAAATGCAGTCCAGATCGCTGCGTCAAATATTGACGTGGCTGGCGCATTTACTTTACAAGGAAATGTGAATGACAAAGAAAAAAGTTTTAATCCCTGCTTGACAGTTGACGCAGATGAGCGTATAATTCAAGCAGAATGTAATTGCAATTGGCATCAGCAAAATAAGCTGTACAAAGGCCCTTGCGAGCACATTTTGGCTCTGCGGATGCAATACAGCCGCCAAAGTCAATAAGTTAATAGTAAGTTAGTGAATTACGCGCCGTAAGTACCCGGTATTCCGTATCCTTACAAATGGTAAACAGCCTTGCAATCCGGGCGGTGGATCGCCGTCCTTGCGCTTAGTTCTAGCACGCATCACTAGCCTGCTCTTGACTGTGCGGGCTTTCAGTACTACTCGCTATTCCGGTTTAAATTCTGTGAATAGAATGAGCGAGTAGTACTGAGCCCGCTGGAGTTGAGCAGTCTAGTTCTGAGGGTTTACGAAGGGGCAACCAATTGGCGGCGCGTGATTTTTTTTATAATAATTAAAACGGAAATGATATTAGTTGCGATCTGTCATTGTTCGCTGTGCTCCGCAATCGCAAGGTATTGAGATTGCTTCGGGCTTGCTTCGTACCTCGCAACTGCGCTACGCTTGGCTCGCAATGACAAGTATTTAATTGGATCGTGATATGACTCTCAACGACACTGAACAACAAACTCCTACTGATACCTTACCTACCGATGGTACTACTCGGATACGGCCCTGGGGTAAAGTTACGATCTTAGAAGAAGGCGAACGTTATCGGATTAATCGCATTGAAGTAAAACCAGGTCATCACATGAGTGCTCAAATGCACTATCACCGTAGCGAACACTGGGTAGTTGTTTCCGGTACTGCTAAAGTTATCTGCGACGGAAAAGAGCAGATTTTGATGCAAAAACAATCAACTTATGTACCGATGAACACGCCTCATCGCTTAGAAAATCCGGGGGTGATTCCCCTAGTAATGATTGAAGTGCAAAACGGGGAATATCTAGGTGAGGATGACATCATCAGATTTCCAGAAGATCCTGAAGAGGAGTAAAAATTAGCCTCAAATTATCATAGTAGGGTGGAGGCTACCCACCCTAAATTTCTAATAACTTAAGATCGCACTTTTCCATCCGGCATCCTAGTATCTTGCATCGCCGCATCCCTCAGATTCACATTGGCGATATTAGCATCTTTTAAGTTCGCACCAGTCAAATCCGAACCTCCCAGATTTGCGCCACTGAGATTCGCACCAGTCAAATCTGCATCCCGCAGGTTAACTCCCATTATTTCCATCCCCATTAAGCTACCGCCCTTAAGACTGACATTAGTTAAATTCGCGGTAGATTGGCGAGTATTCCTGAGATTTGCACCCACCAGATTTGCACTTTCCAAATTTGCACCTAGCAAATTTGCATAGCTAAGATTAGTACGTTCCAGATTGGCAATCACCATACCTGCCAGAGTCAGATTAGCACGGCTTAAGTTAGCCTTACTCAAATTTGCACCGTGGAGTCTAGCTCCAATCAGAGTAGCACTCTGCAAATTAGCTTTAGTCAAATTTGCCTGATTGAGCTTCGCTTCATTGAGATTCGCTCCTTTGAGGTTAGCACCGCTGAGGTTAGCGCCGCTGAGATTGGCTCCGCTAAGGTCAAATCTTGCTAGTTTTGCTCCCGTCAAGTCGCATCCCGGACAATTTTTGGTTTCAAGTAACTGCTTAAGATGCTCCGCATTTTCTGCTTTCACTGGAGCACTAAAACCAAGTGTCAATAATAATGCCGTTGTTGCCAAAATCCCAATTCTCATCTCCCCAACCTCACCAAAGTCTCCTTATTCTTAAATATGCACTATTTTTCAATACTGCTGAGTGATTATGGTCTGTGGGGACTGTGACTGTAATCACTGATTGGTAATGGTCAGTGGTTCGTTGTTAGAGATTTTAGTAAAATATATTCTCAAATTAGCGATCGCACTTTTCAGAATATGGTAGAAAGAGCGATCGCCTCAAGTTACAGGCTAACCACCCATTAAATTAGGCGAAAAATTATCCCTAGATAAACAAACTAGGTGAAACCTTAAAGTAATCACCAAGCGCTTTAGCCTGTGCTTTGCTAATCGCCCGTTTACCATTCACAACCTCAGACACAACACCACTCGAAGACTTCATAATGTCTGCTAAATCCCCTTGACTAAGGCCGCTAGATTCCAGAATATGTTGCAAAATCTCGTGAGGCAAACTTTTGTCCATCGGATAGTGTTCTGTCTCATAGGCTTCAATCAGCGTTACTAACAATTTATGTAAAGCCCTCTCCTCTGGAGAGCGGTTTTTCGCAAAAGTTAGCCTTTCTGCTACTTTCAGGAGGCGATCGTATTCCTCTTCAGTTTCGATCGCCTGGGGAGCAATTTCTGACAGTAGCTTTGTATAAATAACTCGGTCAAAAGTAATCGTCATTTTTCCATTTATCTTTGTCGTATTCAGCGTGGGTGAGGAAATATTTGTAGTAAACGGTTTGGTCTTCGTAGTCAATACCAACAATCAAGCGATAATCATTGCCTTTGATATTAAAAACGGTGAAATTTCCTACCGCTTCAGCATCTCCATCTCCAGCTTTATACCATCAAAACTATCCCCAACTAAGCCAAATTTCCGCAAATTCTTGACTCTTAATTATTCCTACCTTATTATTAGAATAGTTTTAAAGTCGATTTTAAGGTGTAATCTTTATAAATATAATCGGTTATATATACGCCCACATATTCCCACAAATAGATAGTACCTCCAAACAATCAAAAAAGCAAGGGGGTAAAGCAAAAATTTTTACTCAACCCCCCAACCCTTACCTACCTTTGATTCCAGGCATTCGCCGCATCAGTCACAGCCGCCTCAACTGACTTTTGATCCAACATCGCGGCCTGCAAATTCTCATAAATCGCCTTTTGCAACTTCTTAATATCCTGCATCGCCGGAATCAGAATCTCCGCATCCTTCATCTGACTCGCACTTACCATCCTCGCCAAATCCGCCGACTTAGCATCCGCCGCCACACTCTGAAAATAACCATCCTGTAAAGCCGCAACAGTTGACGGCAAAACATTCGCTGCCTTGGCAAAAGTAAGCTGATTTTGGTTGTTAGTTACATAAAGGGCAAACTTCACAGCCAAATCGGGTACATCCGTATTACGGGGAATCACCAAATTCATCACCGCCACACTTTTCTTACCCGTTTTCCCCGTAATTTGCGGAGCTGCGGTCGAAACCTGCGCTATAGTCGGAGCATTCTGCGCGATCGCAGACAAAAATTGCGGCCCCGTACCCAACAAAGCCGTCTCCCCCGCCTGATAAAGTTCAATCCCTCGACGGTGGCCTTGAATTAACGCCTCCTTCGGTAACAACCCACCCTTGTACAAATCAACCCAATACTGGAAAACCGCCTTACCTTCAGGAGTATTAAACGCCGCCTTTCCTTGGTCATCAACCAAACGGACTCCCATTTGCACAAAAGACTGCAAAACCTCAGCCGAATCTTCTGGGACAAAGGTTACAAAAAAAGCATACTTGCCCGTTTTTTCCTTAACCTGCTTCGCAACGTCAGCCAACTCAGTATAAGTGGTCGGAGGTTTACTCACTCCCGCCTGCTTCAGGAGTTCCGAATTATAAATCATGACCTGCGTTGTTAGATACCAAGGAATGCCAAAACTTTTACCGTTGAGAATGCTAGCTTTCCAGATATTAGGGAGGTATTGCGATCGCACAGCATCAGGAACCTTAGCATCCAAATCCAGCCAAGCATTGCGTCCTGCCAACAGCGAAGCAAAATCGGGATTAAGATTTACCACATCCGGTGCAGTTTTTGCCGAAACTGCTGCTAAAATTTTACTTTCCATCGCCGACCAAGGCACATCCACCCATCGCACCTTCACCCCCGGATTTTCTGACTCAAACTTAGCGATCAGTTGATTAAAATAATCAGTAAACTGAGGTTGGAGCTGCATCGTCCAGAACTCAACTTCTTGCCGATTCTTGTTCTCAGCATTAGGAGTACCAGTAGCACAGCCAAATGCGATCGCTACCAACAGCCCCAAAAGGGCAAAAATTCCAAACCGTTTCCAAGTCTTGCGTTTCATTTTATTGATTCTTTGACCATCATGGTTATTCTCAGCTAAATTGGATAGCATAATTTTGGAGCAGGGGAGTAGGGGAGATGGGGAGCAGAGGAGATGGGGAAGATAGGGAAGATAGGGAAGATAGGGAAGATGGGGGAGATACGGGAGATGGGGAAGATGGGGGAGATACGGGAGATACGGGAGATGGGGAATTACCAATTACCAATTACCAATTACCAATTACCAACTAACAACTAACAACTAACAACTAACAACTAACAAAATATGGTTAACTTTTTTAAAGGATTATTTTCCAATCGCCAGCCCGGAATCGGCATCGAATTGTCTTCAGATTTAATCAAAGTCGTTCAGCTTCAAAAAAAAGGATCGGCATTAAAACTAGGGATATTAGCTACAGCAGAAGTCCCCGAAGACATCGTACAAGAAGGTCAAATAGTCGATCCGCCAACAATGGCAGAACTGATTAGATCCCTACTCGCCGATAACAAAATCACAACCAAACGAGTAGCTACAGCTATTCCGGGCAGAGAAGCAGTAATCCGCTTAATCCCCGTTCCCGCCGAACTCAACGACGACGAACTGCGGGAATACATGAACGCCGAAGCAGGTCTATACTTACCATTCCCCAGAGACGATGCAGACGTAGACTATCAGAAACTCGGCTTATTTGTCGATGAAGATGGCATAGAAAAAGTACAAGTAGTCCTAGTAGCAACCCGGCAAGAAGTTACAAATACTTACATCAATACATTTCAAGAAGCAGGGCTAACAATTGATGTCTTAGAAGTCACAAGTTTTGCATTAATCCGCACCATGCGCGACCAACTGCAACAATTTTCTGCCCAAGAAGCAGCAGTGCTAACAGACATAGAATTCGATAGTACAGAGCTAGCTATAGTAGTAGATGGCATACCTCAATTTAACCGGACAATTCCCATCGGCACATACCAAATTCAAACCGCCCTCAACCAGGCGATGAACTTGCCCCCCACCAGAGACACGAGGGAAGTTCAAGGCATGACCCTCCCAGTTACAGATACAATGGGCACATCAGGGGGGGATGCGAATCCAGGTACAAATGCCATGATTAAAGTATTAGGCGAATTAGCCGACGAACTGCGCCGCTCGATCGATTTTTACCTCAACCAGAGTGAAGAATTAGAAGTGGCGCAACTGCTGCTGGCAGGGCCCGGAGCAGCGATCGGCAAACTCGACGAATTCTTTATGCAGAGGTTGAGCTTGCCAGCTAGCCAAGTAGATCCAGTGGAAGCCCTCTCCCTGGAATTAGAACAAGAAATTCCCCCAGAACAACGAACTGGTTTGGGAATAGCATTGGGTTTAGGACTAAGGGAGGTTTGAAGCGTGTACAGCTTAGATATTAATTTTCTCAACGATCGCCCGGATTACAAACCGGTAGATGTTAATCGAGAACGCAAAAGTAAATCTGCAAGTTCAGCCGATCAAACTCCGATTCTAGTTGGGGTAGCCGTAGCACTAGCTCTCAATGGCGTTGTCGGAGGCGCTTACTGGTGGCTGACTCAAGAAAATACTAGAACTGGGGAACGCAAAGCAGTAGCTGAACAGAAAGCGGCTCAATTAGAAGCTCAAGTAGCCGAAATCACCAAAATCAAAAACGAAACCCAGAAAATAGAGGGAGAGTATAAAGCCTTGGGTACGGTATTCGATCAAATTAAGCCTTGGTCAGCCATGTGGCGAGATCTAGGCGATCGCATCCCAGCAGGAGTAAAAATCTCCAAAATTGACCAAACCGAGCCGAGCCCGGCCCCCGTCACCCCCACCCCAGCAGCAGCGGCAAAATCTCCCTCTCCCTCGCCGAGTGGCTCTCCTGCTGCCAGCGCATCTCCTGCTGCCAGTGCCTCTCCTACGGCCCCTGCTGCCCCGCCAGCACCAATGAAGACAGCCACATTAGTAATTACCGGTGTCGCCAGTTCCTTCGAGCAAGTCAACGACTTTCTGCTGCTAATCCAGCGTTCTCCCTTTTTCAAAGATACCGACACAAAACTGCTCGGAGCAACATTAAAAAACAACACCACACAAATAGAACTTCAGAACAAAAGCGCAGGAGGAACCGCCGAAATTCCCAAACTACGCCCCATAGTCGAATATAAAATTGAAACAGCCCTCAGCGCCACTCCTGCATCCCAATTGCTTCCAGAGCTGAGGAACAAACAGGCAGACGGTCTAGCAATCAGGATCGAAACACTTCAAGAAAAAGGAGTGATCGCACAACAGCCAGAGGTGAAAAAACCATGACAGTAGCAAATCAATATATTCCCGGCGAGGAAGGTCAAGAAGAAGAAGGCAAGGCCATATTTGGCATCAAGCTAACTCCGCAAGTCATTGGAGCTGCGATCGCCGTTCTTGGTCTAGGACTAGCCGGCTATCTAACCTACCAGTTCGTGTTGCCAGAATTGCAAAAAGGTAACGAAGCCAAAGGGAAAATTACAGAACTTGAAGGCAAGCAACAACTACTGCAAGCTCAAATTAAGAAAAAAGCTGAAGTAATTGCCGCTCGCGACGAAGCCATACAGCGGAGAATTGAGGTAACGTCAATGTTTGCTGACGACACCACCTTAAATACTCTGCTTTACGACGTTACTCAACTGGTCAACAAAATTAACTCTGGAGTTCAAGGCGACGATCGCAAAGCAAAACTGACAAAATTTGAACCTGTCCCGGTGAAAGTAGTTGCCCCATCAGGCCCAGCAGCCGCAGCGGCAATGCCCGACCCAGATATTGTCCTTGATGGTAGTTTGGGATCTGGGGTTAACGGTCAGCTCAGACGCAAGACTTTTAAAGTTGAGTTTGAAGGTAGTTTCCCTCAAACTCAAGCCTTCCTACGAAATCTAGAGCTGATGCAATCCCTGTTAGTAGTGAAAAACTTAAAATCTCAGTTGTCAGAAACAACTCAGAAAATAGAAGTTGACTATCAGCAAGGGAAAATTATTCCTGTAGGTGTGCCACAAACTAAAATCAAAACAGCCTTTGACTTGCATGCACTACTGCCCTTAAAACAAGTTGAGCCAGCGGCTACCCCAAGTCCAGCCGCACCTGCAACTCCTAAACCTGCGGCAGCCAAATAGTGCTATTTTGTATTCCAATACAAGTATAGCTAGGGGCTAGGGGCTAGGGACTAGGGGTAGAGTCTGGTTTCAGAAATTCAAAACGTCCTAACCGCCTTGGTGCTTGCTATAGTAGTACATTTGTCAATACTCTAAGAGTCAGTAGCGCACCTGACACTTGAGAGCCAACAGCAAACAAAGTTTTAGTTGAGGAGGGAACGTGAAACAACATTTAAGATTGGGTGGAGGGCTTTTCGGCGCGGGGGTCGCAGTCCTGGTCGCACAAGCACCAGTCTGGGCAGCACCCACAAAAGTTACTGCCGTACAGCTCACTCAAACCAGCAGTGGGTTTAATATTGTATTGGCAACAGAGAAAGGCGATCGCCCTCAAGTTTTTACAATTAACGACGGTAACACCTTCCGAGCAACCATCACTAATACCCAACTGCGCCTACCCCAAGGTAACGCTTTCCGGCAAGAAAACCCAGCTCCCGGCATTGCTTCTGTAGAAGTAACTCAAATTGATGCTAACAGCGTCAGGATCGTCGTTGCAGGCAACGGTAGCTCTCCCTCTGGGCAAATCCTTCAGACACAGGGTCAAGGAATAGTCTTCAGCGTAGCTCAAGGCAGAGGCTCCGCTACTGCCAGCGCCCCTGCGATCGCACCGCCACCACCACCCGGCCAACCCCTAAGTCAGGCAGTCCCGCCCCCGGCTCCAGGCCTACCTCTGAGCCAAGCAGTACCAGCGCCTCAAATCCGTACTGCTCAGTCTCCGAACGTGATGGTTCCCAACCCCGAAGTCACGATTACCAGGAACGAGCAGCCACCGCTTCCCGAAGATATTCAACCCTCTCTCAACCAAGCTCCTCCTTTTCAGTCGCGAGCTGTTGCACCACCTCTAGGAGATATCGCCGTCTCAAATATCGATCCCTCTCCCTCAGCAATCAACCTCAATACATCTGAACGCATCCCTCGCCTAGTGTTGCGAGATGCACCCGTCAGAGATGTGTTAGCTTTGCTAGCCCGCGCCGCCGGAGTCAACATTGCCTTTACGGGGGGCAGCGCTCAGGGGCAGACAGGTCAGGCAGCTCAGCCCGGTGTCCCCAATCAGGGAGCTAGCACTACAGATGAAGGGCCAAAAATTTCCTTAGATATTGAGAATGAATCCGTTCAAGATGTCTTTAACTACGTACTCCGTCTTAGCGGTTTACAAGCTAATCGGATCGGGCGCACGATCTTTGTGGGCACTAATTTGCCCATTGAGGCCCGCAACTTAATCACCCGATCGTTTCGGCTCAATCAAGTCCAAGCCGGACAAGCCGCAGCTTTCTTAAGTGCCCAAGGAGCAGAAACTCAAAGAGTTGTTAACATCGTCAGGCGTACAGTTACGGGTACAGGCGTTGACCGGAACGTAACCGAGGAAAACTCAGTAGAAATTCGACCGCTCGGCGCAGCTCAAGGTACTGGAGCTTTATTGCTCAGAGGACTATCTGTACTTACTGACGAGCGATTAAATGCCATCACTTTAATCGGCACTCCTCGCCAAGTGGAAATTGCTAGCTCATTTTTGACTCAGCTAGATTTACGCCGCCGCCAAGTTGCTGTGAATGTGAAGATTATTGACATCAACTTAGCAGGACAAAATAACTATAGTTCTAGCTTTTCCTTCGGAATTAATAACAATTTCTTCGTTAATGATGGCGGAAATGCCACCCTGAATTTTGGGGGTGTCAATCCACCTAATACGCTTACTACCCGCAGCTCTCTAACTGGTCGGCCGATAGTACCCAACCCAGTTACAGGCGATCCATTTTACGATGTTAACAGCGATCCCATTAACGTTCCGCTGACAGCTCCCGGCGGTGGTCTTTTTATCCAGCCGCGATCGCCAGTAACAACTGACCCCAACCGGGTAGGGATTTCAGATTACACGCCCTTTGAAAGAACTCTAAATGGAGATGATGCTGGACAGTTGGATTCCCTGGGGGAAGCAACATTTAGCCTCTTTCCCTTATTCCAATATCCGACAAGATTTCTGTCTCAGTTGCAGGCGCAGATTCAGACCAACAATGCCAAGATTCTGACAGATCCTACCCTGATTGTTCAGGAAGGAGAGACTGCGGGTGTAAACTTAACGGAACAAGTAATTACCAACATCACGACGCAGACAACAGCGGGCACGGGCTTAACTCAGCAAACAGTGACAGCAGAGAAAGGAAATGCAGGTTTGACTCTTAACGTGGAGGTAACTCGCATTGATGACAATGGTTTTATTTCTATGCGAATCAACCCCACAGTCAGGGCGATCGCCAGAACTTCACCTCTGGGCAATAACCTGATTTCATTGCTGCAAGAACGCTCTTTGTCTTCGGGATTAATTCGCCTGCGCGACGGTCAGACGTTGATCGTGTCGGGGATAATTAATGATACAGAAAGAGTTACAGCTAGCAAAATCCCCATTTTGGGAGATTTACCGATAATTGGAGCACTTTTCAGAAGCACTAGCAAGAGTAACCAGCGGGCGGAAGTGATTGTGTTGGTGACACCGCAAATCCTAGATGATAGCGATCGCTCTTCCTTTGGCTACCAGTACAACCCCAGTCCAGATGCACGCCAAATGCTCCAGCGAGGCGTGCCGATTCAGCAGAGATAAGATGATGGGGCAGGGGGGCAGAGGAGCAGGGGGGCAGAGGAGCAGGGGGGCAGAGGGGCAGAGGGGCAGGGGAGCGGGAAGGCAAAAGAATTTATTACTCTAGGAGAGAATGTTGAAGACATTAGCTGAATGCTAACGCACAAAAAAAGCCAAATTCTCCTCATCCTCCCCATCTCCCCCCATCCCCCCCCATCCTCCCCCATCTTCCCCATCTCCCCCCTTCTTCCCCTAATCCTGAGCATCGTAGCCCCTAACCCCTAACCGCTGAAAGCGGTTGAAACCGCATCTACACAGACGAAACCCGCCTACGCGGGTTACAATTATTTCTACAGTCCGCGCAGGCGGACTTTGTTCGTGTAGCGGCGATTTCAATCGCCCAATAGACTTTTCCCTCTTCCCTAGCCCCTAGCCCCTAGCCCCTAGCCCCTAGTTAAAATTTACAGAGCTCCTGCGGCAGTTTTGTCAAGGATACCTCCTGACAAGTGAGTAGTAATATTCATCGCTTGCAACACCGGTAGACCCTCTGGGCCATTGGGATAATCAATTACAGTGACGGCCCCATTTCCCTGCTTAAACTTCCAAAAATGCTCCGGTTCTAAGCCAAACAAATGACAGAGAATAGCTTTATTAATCGCGTCGTGGGCGACAACAATGCCAGTACCAGAAGCAGAGGCAACGATTTTTTGCCAAGCTGCGATCGCTCTTTCCCAAACTTGCTGCAAATTTTCTCCTTCTGGCATTTGCACATTTTGGGGAGCCGTTTTCCACTCATCTAAAAGACCCGGATAGGATTGCTCAATTTCACTTTCAAACTTTCCTTCCCAAAGTCCATGACTAATTTCTCTGAGTTCATTATTTAGCTGCAATTCTATCTCTGGATGATGTTGCAGGATAATCTCAGCGGTTTCCTTCGGGCGCAGCATGGAACTACTAATCGCAAAATCTAGTTTAACCTCTTTGAGAAACTCAGCAGCCCGCCGCGACTGTTCTCTACCATTGTCATTGAGAGGAACATCAATTTGTCCTTGAAACTTGCCAGCTTTATTCCAGTCGGTTTCGCCGTGACGCACTAGCAACAAACGCGGGCCGTGATGATTTTCCCTGGGTTTAGGGAAAATTTCGCCAACGTGGGAAGTGAGATTCATTGATTCTAGCTGGACTGCACCTAAATCCCCAGTAGCTAACGGGGGTGCAAAATTCAGAACAGTTATACCGCAGTTAGATTGCTGGATGGAATGGTAGTAAGCAGGGGGAATGCCCAAGGCAGTACCGATTAAAGCGCGGTTAATACCATTGTGGGCTACTACTAAAATTGTGCCTCCGTTGTGGCGGGGCAGAACATCTTGCCAAAATCGGCGAGCACTTTCAAAGACTGCTAATACGGGAAAGTATTCGATTTGTCCTTCATTTGATGACACCACCATCGAAAATTTGTCTGGTTTTTCTTGCCAGCAGCGGTAGTCTTCTGGGAATTTGTCTAGTACATCTTGGCGTAACATCCCTGCCCAGAGGGGCAAATCTATTTCCATGATTTGCTCTGTTGCCTGCAAAGGGGGTGGGGTGTCAAAGCAGGAGAGGATGATTTCGGCTGTTTGTTTTGCCCGTTGCAAGGGGCTGCAATAGGCACTTTCAAAGGCGATAGATCCCAGTATAGCGCCTACTTGATTGGCGGCAGTGCAGCCTTTTTCTGTCAATACGGATTTATCGAGACGGCCTTGGATGCGGCGCTCTTTGTTGAAGCTGCTTTGGCCGTGACGGACTAGGATTACGCGGGTACTCAGGGTTCATCCTCCAAGTGAGCGGCTGGGACGGGGAAATAATTCTATACCAGATTTTACCTGTTGAGGGGACTATTTTTTAGTTTTTTTGCCGGTGATGGGCGGGGATGGGTTGCGCGATAATTCCATAAATTAGGTATATTCAGACAGATTTTGTGCTGAAATACGGTTAACAGAGGCAAGCTGGAGAATCCGATGACAGAAAAGCGGTCGATTTTAGAAACAGTGAAACGGTTGATTTTAGTAATTTTAACCGTAGGGGCGATCGCCCTTGTCGGCCTATCCTTACTCCAAAGCTGGAATCAGCCACAAATTCAAAGCCGACTTGAACTATACCAGACCAACTTACTGCTCCACGCTGCGGAATGGCAAGGAGAAAATAGCTCTAGTTCTAATCTAACCACTGCCCGGACAACTCTCGTCGGTGATGAACCCTTCAAAGCAGCTTTGAAGCAATATCAAGAAGCTCAACAATCTGCTAAAACGACTCTAGAAAAGAAATTACAGGAGTTAGCTAATCCCGAATTACAGCTAGCTAACCGCCAACAGTTACAAGCTGAGATTAATAGCTTAAAGCGTTTGAGTGCTGAACTTGGCGTAAGATTGGGATTATTGCAGGTACAAAATGGCACAACGGATGCTGCTCTCAAAACTTGGGAAGATGTAATTAAGGGAGAAGGCGAGCGGATTTCTACCGATGAGTCGGCGGAAACTGCTAAAATTTTAGCAGGTCTTTGGAGTAACCCAGCTCAATTGTTCCCCGATGCACAGCCGCAAATTCAAAAGCATTTAGATGGCTGGTTTCGCTACAGAGCGCTGAGTCAATTATATCAATTGCAGGAACGTTCCCAGGAGTTGCGATCGCTACAAGCATCTGAGCAATTTATCGCTCAACAAGCTGTAGGAAAATTAGCAATTGTAACTGGTATTCCAGGGTTGGGATTTTTAATCGGTATCGGGTTACTGGTATTTTTAGGGATTCAATGGTTGGTGTCTCGAAAACAGTCCGATCCGGCAAATCCTGCTTCTGGCCCAATTCTGTTACGCAATGGAAGTTTAGCTTGGGATACCCCTTGGGATGGGGAAACTATTTGGGAAGTTCTCGTTTTCGGCTTCTTCTTTGTGGGGCAAATCTTAATCCCTTTGTTAGTACCTTTAGCCTTAGCATTCCTTCAGCTTAATCCTACTACCTTTGATGCCCGCACTAAGGCTTTTTATATTCTTGCTAATTATGTATTGTTGGCTGCTGGAGGAATTTTGGTACTTTTCCTCTGTGTAAAACCGTTTTTGCCCCTACCTAAAGGTTGGTTTGAAGTTAAATTAGGAGGAAGTTGGTTTTTGTGGGGCTTGGGAGGCTATTTTGTCGCGCTGCCGTTGGTGATTTTGGTATCCCTAATTAATCAGCAAATATGGCAAGGTAAAGGTGGGAGTAATCCCATTTTACCGATCGCATTGGAAAGTAAGGATGGGATAGCTTTAGCGGTGTTTTTCGCTACGGCATCGATCGCGGCCCCACTTTTTGAGGAAATCATCTTTCGAGGGTTTCTGCTGCCTTCTCTGACTCGCTACTTGCCTATTTGGGGGGCGATCGCCCTTAGCGGATTCGTGTTTGCGATCGCGCACTTGAATGCTTCGGAAGTTCTACCGTTGGCGACTTTGGGCATGATTTTGGGGTTTGTTTACACGCGATCGCGCAACCTCCTAGCTCCCATGTTACTTCACAGCCTGTGGAATAGCGGCACTCTCCTCAGCTTATTTATCTTGGGTAGCGGCACAACTTGAATCACAAGAGTTAGACTAAGGGAATAAATGTAAACTTTTGCGTTTTTTCCGAAAAACCTATGCTAAAAGTGTAGCTGCAACTGTTCAGCAACTTGACCCCTTGCTAATTTTTGTGTAAATTTTAGTAAGGATGAGGCAGCAAAATCATGAGTAATGTAGATAGTCGCAAGTTTGAAGGAAAATCCACTTGGATGCGTCTGTTGCCATACGCAGCATTAGGCATTGTAGTATTTTCTTTAAACTCAGCCAGCGACCTCAATTATTTCTTGAAAGGCTACTTGGTGCTGCTTGAAGCTCAAGCTGGTATAGTTTTAATATATTTTTTGATGTCAAAACTAGCCAGAAGTAAGAAACGTTAAAGTAGTAATGGCGAAGCATGACCGTCGATAATTTATTAGCGATCGTCAAAGATTTGCTACCGGAATCGCTTACGCCTATACATAATATTTGCAAAAATGGGATAGTCCCAACTAAAATCGGTACTGTTATAGCAACCGCCAGGGCGGTTAGGGGCTAGGGGCTAGGGGCTAGGGGCTAGGGAAAGAAGGGAAAGAAGGGAAAGAAGGGAAGAGAATCAATGGTTTGATCCATGAGCGAGTGTCCTAACCGTTGTGGCGGTTGCTATACCTAGCTTGAATGTTAAAATGTGAGGCAAGAGGTAAAAACGATGAAAGATAAAAGTGTAGCGATTTTACTAACTTTCTTTTTAGGGGGAATAGGGATTCATAAATTTTATTTAGGGTACAACTTTGCGGGAGTATTGTACTTGCTTTTTTGTTGGACATTCATCCCAGCAATTATCTCATTTTTTGACTTTATCGGCTTAGTTTTGATGTCAGATCAAGCATTTCAGGCTAAATATAACGGCGGCAGCTTGCCAGGGGGTGGGAACTCATTAAGATCGGCTAAAGATGTAACTGGTGCTTTAGCAGACCTGAAAAAACTTTATGATATGGGTGCGATCACAGCAGAAGAATATGAAGAGAAACGCCAAAAACTTTTGAAAGATTTGTAAGAAGGGGCTAGGGGAAGAAGGGGCTAGGGGCTAGGGGCTAGGGTAAGAGGGTTAGAGTGGGGAGAACAAATCCGATCCCAATGAAGAAAATAAGCTAGGGTTAGAGGGTTAAAGAGTCAGGGGAAGAGGGAAATAGAATCGATGGTTTCAGCTATAAGCGAGTGTTCTAACTGTCTTGGCGTTTGCTATAAAACTAAAAGTTGTTAAAGGTGGATTGAAAGTGTCGCAAGATTCCTTGTTACAGCAAGTGCCGAAGTGGGTTTGGTGGTCTTTTTTCCCCGGTTTCGGAGGACTCGCGATCGCCTATGCAGGTCAAAAATCTAACACTCCTAGCTGGGTTGCTGGTGGTGTAGCTTTGACGATCGCAGCATTAGCATTATCTTCAACCAATCTATCAGCGATCCTATGGCTGGCTCAAATTGTCACTGCCTTCTCTTTAAAAAAGCGCTATCTGATCAAGACTTCTCCCAGAAATTTGCTAATTCCTCAAGATGAAAATACTGCAACATTGATTGCGAATATTCGTGGTAAAATAGATATTAACGATTGTTCCAAAAACGATATTGTCAACGTTTTGGGATTGCCGATTGTCTACGCGAACGACATAGAATCATTGCAGAATGAAGGATATATTTTTACCCATTTAGAGGAACTCTCAGAAATCGCGGGAATTCCAGAGAGTCAGGTGAAACGGATCGCGCCAATGGTGACATTCAGCTATGATTACAAAAAAGAAGCCCTTTTAACTTGGAAGCGCTTAAATATACTTTCAGGAGAAGAACTAATTGATTGCGGTATTGAACCAGCAGTTGCCAAAAAAATCTTTGAAGAAAGGCGGCGAAAAGGGGAATATAAATCAGTAATGGATGTCAAGCGACGGACGGGATTACCATTTCATAGTTATCGCGATATTGTATAAGATTTTTAGGCTGTTTTCTGATCGATGATACAAAAGATTTCACGTTTATGAAGTACAGTAGGGACTTAGGCTTTTGCCCACCATCTAAAAAAGATATTAAACTGCGAGAAAATCTCATGCAATCTTCCCCAGAAATCCTAGCAGATTCCTCACCCCCAGAAATAATTACTCTTGATATTGGAGGTATGAAATGTGCAGGTTGCGTAGCTGCTGTAGAAAGACAGTTAAAACAGCAACCGGGCGTAATTTCTGCCCGCGTCAACCTGGCAACTGAAGTGGCTGCAATTGAGGGCAAAGCGGGAGTTGTTGATGCAGTTGCCATTGCTAAAAAGTTAACAGATACGGGATTTCCAACTCAGCCGCGCTATGCTGAGCATCAGCAAGAACAATTAGCTGCGATCGTTGAACGTCGCCGCCAAGAAATTAGACAGCAGATTTGGCAGTTGGCGATCGCACTTACCCTGATCCTACTATCCGGTTTAGGCCATCTAGTAGGAACAGAAACCCCAATTTTCAGCAATATCTGGTTCCATTGCGGCCTAGCGACTGCGGCCCTACTATTCCCCGGACGCGCTATCTTAATTGATGGGTGGCGTGGACTATGGCGCAATTCCCCCAACATGAACACTCTCGTAGGCTTAGGTGCTTTTACAGCCTACAGTGCCAGCGTCATCGCCCTCTTATTTCCGCAGATGGGATGGGAATGTTTCTTTGACGAACCAGTAATGCTTTTGGGCTTTATTTTATTAGGAAAAACCCTGGAACAACAAGCCAAAAGACGTGCAGCATCGGCCCTTCAAGCTTTAATTTCCCTACAGCCAGCAACGGCCAATTTAGTTGCTAAACCTCAAGAAAACACAGGTTCAGAGGAAAATTCCGAATTACCCCTTACCCTGCTAACAGTTGAAATTCCAGCCGATCGCGTGCGTGTAGGAGAATGGTTGCAGGTATTACCGGGGGAAAAAATTCCCGTAGATGGCGAAGTTTGTAAGGGTACGACGACGGTAGATGAGTCAATGCTTACTGGTGAGTCTGTAGCCGTTTTTAAACAGAGAGGAGATGCAGTTGCGGCGGGTACGCTGAATCAATCTGGGGCGATCGTAATGCGGGCAACTCGCACTGGTAAAGAGACAACTCTAGCCCAAATTGTAGCTTTAGTAGAAACTGCCCAAACTCGGAAAGCACCTATTCAATATTTAGCTGATACTGTCGCTGGCTATTTTTGCTATAGCGTAATGACGATATCTACTTTAACTTTCCTATTTTGGTATTTCGCAGGGACTCATATCTGGCCGGAGGTACTTTTAGAACATACGGCCATTAGTATGAACCATGCGGGGATGAATATGATTCAGGGCCCGCTGTCGCCAGCGTTATTAAGTTTGAAGTTGGCGATCGCAGTTTTAGCGATCGCTTGTCCTTGTGCTTTAGGACTCGCTACCCCTACTGCTATTTTAGTTGGTTCTGGTATGGGGGCGGAACGGGGTTTATTAATTAAAGGTGGCGATGTTTTGGAACGGGTACACCAACTCGATACTATTATTTTTGACAAAACTGGAACCCTGACTACAGGTAGTCCGAAAGTAACGGATTGTATAGC
>NZ_CACA01000300.1:0-39322 GCF_000180455.1 Kamptonema sp. PCC 6506 | reverse complement strand
GATGGGGAGCTGTTGAGCTCTTGAGTATGGGGGCAGGGTAAGGGAATTAATGTTAACAGTTAATAACTAATAGTTAACAACTATCTATTAGTTAACAACTAATAACAACTAACAGTTAACAATTAACACAGGACTTACGTACCCAATCCAAAGAAACCGGGTTTTTTGACGAAAATACTTCGCCTTCACCCAAAGATTTTTCCAAAAACCCGGTTTCTGAAGCCATGAGCGTAAGTCCTATTAACAGTTAACAATTAACAGTTAACAATTAACAATTAACAAAATTTGGAGCGAATTATGCTGCCGGAGCAACAACAGAGGATTATGGGTTACTTTATTGAGGAGGCAAAAGACCACCTCAATACAATTGAACAAGGCTTGCTAAATTTGCAATCCACTATCGAAGACCAAGAACTTGTTAACGAAGTATTTAGAGCCGCTCACTCAGTCAAAGGTGGAGCGGCAATGTTGGGACTCAGCAGCATTCAACAAACAGCTCATCGCCTAGAAGACAGTTTTAAAATTCTTAAAGAATGTGAAGGCGTGAAGGTAGACCAGAAGCTAGAATCATATTTCCTGCGCGTTTTCGATACCATGAGCACGCTGATCGAGCAGTTGTCAGGGCCCTTTGGTCTGACGGAAGAAACAGCCGACCAAATGCTCAAAGAAGTAGAACCAGTATTTCAAGAACTCAATAACCACCTCGCCCACATCGTTAAACAAAGCGGCGGTGTGTGGGAAGCCACCGAATTGCACGAACCAGAGATAGTAATGGCAGGAGCAATAGGAGGGGTAGCAGGCAGAAACTTGTCCGTTGTCGCCCCATTACCAAAAGCTCCTGTACAAGCAAAAGAAGAAAGTGCGCTGCAACTAATTTTTCGCTCAGATGTTACCGACCAACTGCGGCAAATGTTGCAAGTATTTAAACGCCCCGAAAGTGCAGAAAGTCGGCAACAACTAGATAAAATCTGCCGCAATTTTAAGGCAGCAGGCGAACAATTTGAACTCCGTAACTGGGTGGAATTAATCGGCACAGTAGAAAGAGCGATCGCAAATCCTGAAAACACTTACCGCAACCTGGCACAAGTAGTTATCAGAGACATCAAACAAGCCCAAGAATTAGTAATTGTCGGTCGCGAAGCCGAAATCGCACCCGGTCAAAATCTGATCGCCCTGCTACCACCAGAACCTGCTATTGAAGAAGAAAGAGATAGCGAACTAGAAGATTTGTTGGCCTTCGCCGAAGATTACGGACAAGGAGAAAACGCAGAAGAAACTCTTTGGGATTTAACAGGCGTAGAATTCAACGAACAAGAAGAGGATGACTTATTAGCAGAATTAGCAGAGCAATCTGACGCTAGTACAGACTCCGAAATGGATCTCGACGAAATATTTAATAAGGTAGAAACCAACACAAACTCAGGATTTGAATGGGGAGATACTAACAGCAACCATCAGGAAACTATGCTTCAGTTTGACGATGGGACACCCTTCGGAGCGACAGAGCAGGAGGCACTTTCCTTTAAAGGAGCTAGTAGAACCGGGCCAGAAGTAGGGATAGCAGAACTTAACACCTTAGCCGATTTGTTTGAGGGGGAAACGCCAGACCTAGACGGCGCTTGGGAAGAAGAGGACGATCTTCCCGAAATGACCTCTGGAACAGCTATTGGCTTGCCCGCTTCAGATGATGATAATTCTGGTGATTTTACAGACTTGCTATTCGATACAGAAGAAGATAAACGCAAGGAAGTCACTAGACAGATGCCACCAACAGATGACCTCACCAGCTTATTTGGTGGGGATTTCATGTTAGGAGAAGGGGAAGAGGAAGCAGAGATGGCATTAGGAACAAATGAATTATTGGCTCCCAGTGCCAATAATTCGAGCCGTAAACTTAATGGTCTATCTGAGGAAAAATCGGGAGAATTAGCTAATTTGTTCGACGAGATTAACGATAATGAACTTGACGACTTAGCATTACCATCTGACTGGGAAGGAGAAGGGGAATGGGGAAGTGAGGGAGCTTTTGAACAGGAGATGAATGGAGGCCTCGCACAGGAAAGCGACGGCGCTTTTGAGCAGGAGAGCAATCTTGAATTCTCAATAGATGACGATGATTTGACAGAGCTGTTGGCGATCGCTCCAGTCAACGATGCTGATAACGGTCAAGAACTTGAAGCTGGATTGAGCAACGAGCAACAAACCGAAGTTTCCGCGATCGACATGATACCGAGCTTGGATGAGGAGGGCGAAGAGAGCAATTGGTTTACAGACTCTCTCGACCAAGAAGAGGCAGAAACCACTTCACCAGAACTGGGGCTGGAAAATGCAGATTTAGATGCTCTATTTGGGGATATGGAAAACCTGAGTGAGGAAAGCGAAGAAGAAGAAGAAGAAATCGCTCCTGTACCTCTGGCAACAGCGGAGTCCCAAGATACTGATTTCGATGAACTGTTTGGTTCAGATTCCGACATTGACAATAATGACCTAGAAGATGACCTAGAAAATGACCTAGAAGCAGTTGCTAATGTAGAAAATTGGCTCGATTTAGAGGATGCCAACGATAACGATTTAGAATTACCCAGTTTAGATATGTCTGGGGAAAATGCCGACCTCTCAGACTGGGAAGGATTTGCGGAAGAAGAAGAAATTGCCAGCGCTCTATCTACAAATTCCGATCGCAAAACTGAAGATAGTAGTGAAATGGAATTGCTAGACGAGTTGCTGGAAGCAGAAGGTGATTTGGATCTAGAAATGGAAACGGATGCAGCAGAATTATCAGGGGTCGAAGATGTCGATGAAATGCCAGTTGCACCCGATAACTGGTTAGAAAATGAAATGGATTTGTTGGGGGAATTTGAAATTTCGGAGTCGGCGGATACCTCGATCGCAGTAGCAGAAAACTCCGCTGAGGAAGGCAGCTTAGACGACTTGCTAGACTCGAAAGATGCCGAGGTCTCGATGAACTCAGAAGCGGCAATTGAAGCGGCCCAGATGCCAGAGTTGACAACTCAGTTAACTGCAAACGAGACAGAGAGCGAGTTCTTGGCATCAGAGAGTGCGGAAGATTTTGCTGATTTAGAAGCGATGTTGAGTGAGGCGACACAGAGCAATGACGATCGCCATGATGCCGCGTTGGAATCAGATGTTTTCTCCGATTTGGAAGACTTGCTGATAGATTCAGAAGAACGAGTCCCAGAACCACAAGTTGCACCAATTGCTAGCAACATATCTGTCCCTGTGGAATTAGACGACGGCACTGATGACGAATTTGGGGACTTAGGCATATTGCTCGATCAAATTAAAGGTCAAGCTGGCTCGGGCCGCGAAACAGTGATGGGACAGGCTAGCCGCAATGCTCGACCTAACCGCCGTTCCTTCGAGCAGACGATGCGGGTTCCAGTCAAGCAGTTAGATAACCTCAGTAACCTGATGGGGGAACTGGTGGTTAACCGCAACAGTTTGGAGCAGGATCAAGAGCGGATGCGGCAGTTCTTAGACAATTTGCTGCATCAAGTATCCCTGCTGTCCGATGTAGGGGCGCGGATGCAAGACCTCTATGAGCGATCGCTCCTAGAAATTTCCCTGTTAGCAACGCGCCAAGCTCATCGCAATACTTGGCAGCCAGAGGTTCAGGGTAACGACCAGCACAGCAGTAGCAGCAGCAACCGTTTTGGTTTCTCAGATATAGAATTAGACCGGTTTACTCCTTTCCATAGCCAATCTCAAGAGATTATTGAGCTGATCGTCCGAGTCCGGGAGTCGGCCGCTGACATTGAATTTTTGGTGGATGAGGCCGACCAAGTGACTCGCCAATTGCGGCAAGTTACAACTCAGTTGCAAGAAGGCTTAACTCGCGCGCGGATGATGCCTTTTGCTCAAACAGCAGACAGACTACCCCGTGCGGTGCGAGATATTTCCATTAAATGCGGTAAGCAGGCGCAATTAGTGGTTGAGGGCAAAGATACTTTAATCGACAAGATGATTCTGGAGCAGTTATATGACCCTATGACTCACTTGGTGAATAATGCCATTACTCACGGGATTGAAACTCCCGATGTGCGACAGGCCGCTGGTAAGCCCGCAGTAGGTAAGATTACGATTCGGGTGTTCCATCAAGGCAACCAGACGGTGATTTCGATTTCTGACGATGGGGCCGGGATCGATCCGCAAAAGGTGAAGGCGAAGGCGCTCAAGCAAGGGTTGATTACTGCGGCGGGGGCGCAAAAAATGTCTCGCGCTGATGTTTACGATTTGCTGTTTATGCCGGGATTTAGTACCCAGGAACAGGCGACGGAATTTGCCGGACGCGGTGTGGGGATGGATGTGGTGCGGACTAGCTTGAGCGAAATTCGAGGCAGTATTAGTATTGACTCGACTGTTGGTAAGGGGACGGTGTTTACGATTCGCTTACCGCTGACTTTGAGTATTTCTAAGGCGCTTTGCTGTATTAGCGATCGCGCTCGGATTGCTTTCCCGATGGATGGGGTGGAGGATATGATCGATGTCCCCCGCGAACAGGTGCAGGTAGGGGCAGATGGTCAGCATAGTATTGAATGGCGGGGTTCGATGTTACCTTTCCGCCATTTGCGGGAGTTGTTGGGTTACAACCGCTATTTAGGCCGGGGTAGCGTTTACGGGTTTAATGCTGACGATGACATGATTTCGGTGATCGTACTGCGAACGGCCGGGATTTTCTTGGCGGTGCAGGTTGACCAGGTTTCCACTGAGCAGGAGATTGTAATTAAACAATTGGAAGGGCCGGTACCGAAGCCGGTGGGAATTGCGGGGGCGACGGTGTTGGGGGATGGTAGGATTGTCGCGATCGCAGATGTTTTAGAACTAATTGATTTAGCTACGGGACGACTCAGCAAGGATAATACTGTAGCGTTCTGGGATGAGAATAGTTCTCAGCCTCCCGCTGAGGCCCCGCCTGATAAGAATGAGCCCACTGTGTTGATTGTGGATGATTCGATTACCGTGCGATCGCTGCTTTCGATTACTTTTGAGAAGTCTGGATACCGAGTTGAAGAAGCTCGCGATGGTAAGGAAGCTTGGGAAAAACTGAAGTCTGGTTTGCCTTGCGATATCGTATTCTGCGATATTGAAATGCCTCGGATGGATGGTTTGGAGTTGTTATCCCGGATGCAAAAGGATTCGACTTTATCTGAGTTGCCGATCGCAATGTTAACGAGTCGTGGGGCGGATAGACACCGCCAAATGGCTTACAGTTTGGGCGCACGGGGTTATTTCACTAAGCCTTATTTAGAGGAGCATTTGCTTGATGCTGCTTCTCGAATGCTTAAGGGTGAAGTGGTTGGGGCTCCTGCTGCTGCTGGCGCTTAATTATTACTGTTTTCAGTTACATGAAAACAGGATAATTGCTAATTCAGAACTTACGCAAAATCGCAGTACGGCTGTTTTTCAAGGGTAGTTCTTTAACCGCCAGGATGGCGGCGTTACCTAGAGAGTGCGTAAGTCCTGTACTTGAGTAATTGGTCAGGATTTACCTAAAAGTATCCGTAACGCCGCCATCTTGGCGGTCAAGAAACCGCGCTTGTTGGCGGCGTTATGTAAGCGTAAGTCCTATTGCTAATTGCTAATTAGGGCTTGCTAATAGGATAAATATCCTCTCACTTTTCCTTCTTCCTTTTTCCTTCTTCCTTCTTCCTTCTTCCTTCTTCCTGAAAATTATGACATCTACTATTGAACAGCTTAAAGCAAAATTTGATCGGGGCAATAATCGCAGCCTTTGGCGAAGATTTGGCGGGTACAGATCCGATGCTGGTATTGGCGAGTAATCCTAAATTTGGCGATTATCAGTGTAATGCGGCGATGTCGCTGACGAAGAAGTTGGGGAAACCGCCGCGCGCGATCGCATCGGCAATTATTGAAAATCTGGATGTGGCGGATTTGTGCGAAACTCCGACGATCGCGGGCCCTGGTTTTATCAATTTGACCCTGAAACCAGAGTATTTGGAAGGGGAAGTGAATGCGATCGCCAACAATCCGCGATTGGGAATTGCGCCTACAAAAACGCCGCAGCGAGTAGCGATCGATTTTTCTAGTCCGAATATTGCTAAAGAGATGCACGTCGGACATTTGCGATCGACAATTATTGGAGATTGTCTCGCACGGATTTTAGAATTTCAAGGTCACGATGTTTTACGCTTAAATCATGTAGGCGATTGGGGTACGCAATTCGGAATGTTAATCGCCTATCTGCGGGAAGTTTACCCAGAGGCCTTGACAACTGCTGATGCTTTGGATTTAGGGGATTTAGTTGATTTTTATCGCAAAGCTAAAAAGCGGTTTGATGAAGATGAAACCTTTAAAGAAACAGCCAGACAAGAGGTGGTGCGCTTACAAGCAGGTGCAGAAGATACTCGCCGCGCTTGGAATTTACTATGCGAACAATCCCGTCGCGAATTTCAAGTTATTTACGATTTACTGGATATTAAATTAACTGAACGCGGCGAATCTTTTTATAATCCGCTGTTACCTGGTGTCGTCGAAGATTTGACAAAATTGGGTTTATTGGTGGAAGATAACGGCGCAAAGTGCGTATTTATAGAAGGTTTTACTAATAAAGAAGGTGAACCTTTACCGTTAATTGTCCAGAAGTCAGACGGCGGTTTTAACTATGCGACAACCGATCTAGCCGCGCTGCGCTATCGGATTGAGAAAGATGGTGCAAATCGGTTAATTTATGTTACGGATTCTGGACAAGCTAACCATTTTGCCCAATTTTTTCAGGTAGCGAGAAAGGCGGGTTGGATTCCTGATGATGTAGAGATCGTTCACGTTCCCTTTGGGTTGGTGTTGGGAGAAGATGGGAAGAAGTCGAAAACTCGTTCCGGGGAGACAGTGCGGTTGCGGGATTTGTTGGATGAGGCTATAGTGCGATCGCGTGCCGATTTGGAAAAGCGGTTACAGGAAGAAAAGAGAGAGGAAACTGAGGAGTTTATTGCTAATGTCGCCAAGGTGATTGGTTTGAGTGCGGTGAAGTATGCAGATTTGAGCCAAAATCGCACGAGCAATTATACTTTTAGTTACGATAAAATGCTCGATCTTAAGGGTAATACGGCTCCTTATTTGTTGTATGCTTATGTGCGAGTTAAGGGGATTGGCCGTAAAGGTGAGATTAATTTTGATAATTTGGGTGCGGATGCGAAAGTGATTTTAAAGGAAGATGCAGAGTTAGTTTTGGCTAAGCATTTATTACAATTGAGTGAGGTTGTGGGTGCTGTTGAAGGGGATTTGTTACCTAATCGAATTTGTCAGTATTTGTTTGAGCTAAGTCAGAAGTTTAATCAGTTTTTTGAGCAATGTCCGGTGTTGAAATCTGAGGAACCTTTGAGGACTTCGCGGTTAGTTTTGTGCGATTTGACGGCCAAGACTTTGAAGTTAGGTTTAGGTTTGTTGGGGATTGGAGTGTTGGAGAGGATGTGATATTTGAAGTAGGTTCACTCTGCATCAATTTCATCCCATAGTTCAGAAAGCGGTATTGTCTGTCCTGTCATTGCTTCGTGCCATCCTTGACGGAAACATTCTTCTGCTGACTTCAGTGATTCGCTGTCAGGAATAACAGTTACGCGAACCCGATGACCTGCTAATTCTGAAGCATGGGTAAGAATTTCTTCCCATGTTCCCTCTAGTTCGAGTATTTGTGTTGTCATTTTTTGCTCCACCAAGTTTTTTGGGTTGAGTTTATTATAGCGTGTGAATGATGGCTATTACAGAATTTGAGTTATACTATTTCTCTAAAATCATGCAAGACTCTTCGACCCCCCTAGCCCCCCTTGCAAAGGGGGGGACAAGAAGACTGTTGCATACTTTTTTGAAATTGGTATTACTTCTATTGATAGGCTACGGTAAAAAAGGGAAACCAGGTATTACATTATCTATTTCAGCCATAATTTGCATTGTCTCTTTCAAAGCAACCACGACGCGCTGATAGTGCAACACATCGTCAAAAGATAAACTTCTGTTAGCTTTTTTGCGGTCTTTTAGCCATTTATCCAACACTTGATATCCGCCCACTTTAAACGCCCACACTTCAGGGGGAATACCTTCAAAGTATTGCTGTTTGTTAATATAAACCCGCCGTTGAGATTCATTATAAGTAACTTCACTAACAGCATTATCGCCGCTCACCGGATATTTAGTAATGACTTTATTTAATTTTTGCGATTTCATCAAATGCAGTGCTACCAATTCCTCACCTTTTTTAGCTAATGCTGTGAAAATTTCCTGGTCGCCAGTTAAGGGTAAGCGGGGAAAGTCTATTTTCAAGAATTCTGCATAACGCTGGCGGTAGGTAGGACTGTGAAAGACAGAATAGGCGTAATAAAAGATTGCTTCCGGAGTTGGTATATAGCCGAGTTTTTCGCGAATCGCACTGAGGAACTTTTGGGATAGATTGGCTGTGGGTTCAGTAAACAAGTTTCCTTGTTCGGTCTCTGTGTCAGGGTAAAGATAGAGAGGGAAATAGGAATTAAACTCTCTTGAGTTAATTGAAATTGCATTACAATCTGCTAGCAAACTTGTCACAAAAACATGACGAAATCCTGACTCTACCTGTTGTCGGCATAAAATAAGCGCTAAGTTGGGTTGCAACATTTGCTGCATTACTTCTTTTACAGGTCTTTTTAAAATTCTCTTGCTAAAATAAATCCACCGGACATCAAAAGGCCGATAAAAATAAGAACGCATCAAATTCGCATCGTAGCCTTCAGATAAAGCCATTTGTCTTTCTGCGGCCAAATTCCAGCCTGCCTTATCTTTTAAGCCAAATTTAGCTTGAATCTCGCTAATTGTTACATCTTTTGAGTGAAATAATTTTAATCTTCCTTCCAAATCAGACTTATCTAATGCCGTAGAAAATTCATCTTGGCCAGTTTGAATACCATTTTTATATAATCCGAAAATTTCTGTCACCGGCATCAAAGTTTGATATTCCTCCGCAAATTCTAACTCCTTTGGTGCAAAAAAGTAATTAGGCGGAGAAGGCTGTAACTTTTGCCAGGAAACAGAATCAATATCAGTATTGTTCAAAAACTCATATTTATATTGCCGGCTTCCCCACAAATCATAATAAAAAACTTGGCTAAATTTATTATTTACCTCCAAACTTTTCACCGCCAATAAAATCGCCACACCCTGCTGAATATCAAACACATTTTTATCGATACTGCCATCTGGGGGAGTTTCCTTCAGTAGAGAATTCCCATGTAAATCCATCACATAAATTTTATCAAAACCGTTCAGTAATTGTTCCCGCATTCCGCGATGAATTAAGCCATTTAAATACGAATGATTTGTTATAAATGCAACAATTCCATAGCCTGTTTCTTCGATACGATCATGAGCAAAACAAATAAACTTAATATAGTCATCATCCAACGGTTGAATATTTTTCTCGCCTTCCAACCTGACTCTACCTTTGTAACGTTCCAACAGTTCGCCAATCTTGGTTAATTCTGTAATATTTTTACCTTTTTTCGCTTTCTTAAAAACTTTCTGCCAATCTTTGCCGGTGTATTTAATATCTGCTAAATAAGTTGCATCAGAACTAGCAACTCTGCGCCGTTTACTCGCATTTTGTGAACTTACCGAATAAGGCGGATTTCCCAACACAACCATCACCGGAAAATCCCGCTTAATTGCTGAAGCTTCATTAGCTTCTTGTGCGACAAATTGAGCAAACAGAACCTCCGATTTTTTTAAAGCTTCATCTAAAGTATTCGTAAGATAAACTCCTAAACGCTGCTTGCTGCTGAACTCATAGCCGAGATTTTGCAGTTGCAAACCGAGTTTGAGATGTGCGATCGCATAGGGAGCCATCAACAACTCAAAACCAAATAATCGGGTTAATAAATTCTCCTGCACGTATTGATTCCAACTCCCAGATATTCCCATATCTTCCAGATTTTGATAAATGCGATCGACAACTCCGTAAAGGAAAGTACCCGTACCAGTTGCCGGATCTAAAATTTGCACTCGCGGCTTTTGCGTGTCTGGGTTTTTTGTATTGTCCGCTAATCCTAAAGGCAGATTAAAACGGTTTTTTAGGATATAATCGACAGAGCGAACAATAAATGATACGACGGGTTCAGGAGTGTAGTAAACGCCCCGACTTTTCCGCAAAGCTGGATTGTAAGCTGCTAGAAACGTTTCGTAAAAATGAACTACTGGATCTGATTGTCGAGTGCGGCGACCAAAATTTTCGAGAATAACAGTCATGTCAACTCGCCCTAGTAGCTCCACTAAATCATCTATTGCCCAGTTGATTTGACCGAGTAAATCTGTTTCGATAATACTGTTAAATAACCGTCGCAAAAACGGATTAGTGGCTGGGATGTACGTGCCAGCAGTTCGGCGATCGAAAACTTGATTTCGGGGATTTTGAGCGTGACCAACTCGCGCCGCAAATAAACCGTAGGAAATAGTTTGAGCATACATATCTGCAAAAGCCGCATCATTGAGATCGGGTAGGAGTATTTCATTAAAACCACGTTTGAGTTGATGCAATTCTCCGCTTTCATTTTCTATTTGCAAAGCTGCTTCTGTAGCGAGTAGAATTGATTTGGTTAATCGCGCCATCTGTTTTGCTAAGTCTTCTGGACTATTAATGGCAGCGCCACTGTAGTTAAGAAATCCCTCGATTAGCTCAATAGTTTTCTCAGGGTTTTGGAGTGTAATTTCGTTGCCGATTCTTTTGGCTAAAACTGCGGTTAATCTGACTTTGCCCTCAACATACCAGCGAAACTCTAGATAATTGGTTAAAATTAAGTTACCGTTTAGAGATTCTCGATATCGCTGAAGCTGTTCTGTTTTTTCAACTGGATTTAAATCTAATCCGACATCCTTAGCTTCCACATAACCGACGAGCAAATCGCGCCGTCTGATTGTAAAATCGGGAACGCCTGCTTTATTACCTTTTTCTTCTATGATTGCTTCGAGACTAGCAGCCTGGTTATCGAGTAATTTCTTGAAAGTTGGGTAATGGGTGCGCTCGCTGCCCCGCTGAAGATTATTCTGAATTGAGTGGATGTAGGTATCAAAACGCATTGGCTTCGCCGTTAACGGTATTGATAATTATATAACGGTAAGTGGGGCGCGAGCGCCCTTCCACCCACCAATCTAACTAAAGTGCGATCGCCCCTAACACAAGCCACAGATAACTAATCTTCATCCTCTGTGTTACAATTGTTACAGTATTCGATTCTCAACAAACCCAATGACCATCAAACCGATTCGGTGGGTTGGTGCTGCCCGCGAAGAAATCCAATATCTTCCTGAAGATGCCTGAAAAGAAGTCGGTTTTGCACTTTGGACACTCCAGCAAGGCATACAACCATCAGACTTTAAACCCATGTCGATTGTAGGCAAAGGCGTTGAAGAAATAGCGACCAAATCAAAGCTTTAACTTAAGGTAAAATTGGGCAATTCTCGGTTGATATTTTAATTACAATGCTCAACCAAGTAGGTATGACTGTAAAAGTGGAAATTTGTCCAAAGGTAGCTTGAGACGATTGCCATTTTCTCCCCAAAAAACGATCGCCCTTGTCGCAACATTAACCAATGCTAAAATGATTTAAAAATCAATAAATCGGAATACAGCCCTATGCCTTCACCCTTTCCCGGAATGGACCCCTACTTAGAACACCCCGATTTCTGGCAGGAAACTCACCATTGGTTAATTTCCATGATTGCGGAATCCCTAGTCCCTCAAATTCGCCCCAAATATGAGATCGCTATTGAAAAACGTATCTATCAAATTAACGACACCCATGACAATAATGATGACTCGCTTTTAGTAGGTATCCCCGATGTAGCCATCAAACGTCAACCCAATACCCCCGATATTCCTACCCGTTTAGTTGCCACTGCTACCCTAACAGTTCCCACTACCGTCAAAGTGCCAGCCTCGGAAAAAATTAAACAAACTTATCTAGAAGTACGAGAAATGGCAACTAGGCAAGTTGTCACCGCAATTGAAATTCTTTCTCCAGTCAACAAACGCAATGGAGATGGCAGAATTACTTATCTCAAAAAACGCCAGAGTATTTTAGGTAGCTTAACCCATTTAGTTGAAATCGACTTGCTGCGAAGAGGGGAACCTATGCCCATACTTAACAATTCTATTCAAAGCGATTATCGCGTTTTAGTCAGTCGCAGCGATCGCCGTCCCCTTGCCGAACTTTATGCTTTTAACCTCCGCGATTCTCTACCTGTATTTCTACTTCCCTTACGTGAGGAAGATGTAGAACCTATTGTTAACTTACCAGAATTGTTCGCAGGTGTTTACGATCGCGCGGGCTATGACTATCGAATCGATTACGAGCGAGCTCCGATACCGTCCCTGTCCGAACAAAATCTGGTTTGGGCAAACGAACTTTTACAAGCAACTGGACTGCGAGATAATTAATCCTATTTAACCTTATAGATCGGCGCGTTCACGCCGCAGATATTTCCTCTGGCAAAACATAGAAATCCACATCAATTTCCGCATTCAATTGATGCGCCATCTCAACAAGATACCTATCAAAATGAATCGCGGGGACACTCCCACTCCGATAATAAATTACACAAGAAATCTCCGCATCATAACGCTTACACAACTCTACTAAAGACTGCCATCCTGGTTGAAGCTGTTCCAACACTGATTTTACGTAATCTTCTAAATAAATCGAATTTTCTACTTGTGAATACACGCTCCAACCATTCTGCTTGTGTCGTCTAGTACCCCGTGAAGTAATTAAGTCACCAATTCTCCAAATTTCAGTAGGTTTTATGCCTACTTTGGCGGTGACATCGTCTGGGTCAAACTCCATTCCCACCAACTGGAAATAGGCGTAAATTTCTGATTCCATCCGAATGCTCCTTTTGAAACTTATTAGAAATCATTAATGTTCAAACCTGTTGGTTCACCCGCCCCAATACCACCTTTGGGTTTAATATAGATATTCCCCTCAGTGTCTTTGTAAAGGTCTTTGTTTGCCGTATTGCGCTTACCTTTTATTTTATGGATATTTTCTCCTCCTCTCTGTAGTCTATCAATATCATCCCAAGTTAGTAGCTTATCCTGTCTCCAGTTTCGCTCCTCTTCATCATTATCTGATTCCATGAACCATACCTCACACCCTCAAAATATAAGGGTTGAGATTAATTACAAAATCTCAACCCTCCTCGTATCTTACCCAAATAATCGCTGCTGTCCATCCGCCACAGGCTGGCCCGGATAAATCTCGCGAGTGCCCTTGGGAATGTAAATCCAGCCAAACTCCTGCAAGCGATTAGTCAAGTTAGAAATACTCACTCCCAACTCATCTCGAATTTTATATAAATGCGACCATTTCGTTAAATCTTTACCCTCCCTTTTCTGTTCTAAAATATGCCGAGGCATCAACAAACAACCTGCAAAATATTGTGCTTGCCATTCAATTGATGCGATCTTAGTATCAGCACTCGAACCCCGACAGACAAACGGTTCTTCAGAATCAGAGGCAATTTTTCCAAAATCACCTAAATCTAATTCCAACTGTTTAACAGTACCATCCGCCTCATCGTGATTGATGTGCAGTACCCAATGACCGATCTCGTGCGCGATCGTTGATTCAATAAACCCAGCAGGCAAATCAAGAATCTCTTCATTAATCTCAATTTGCCGCAGCCAGGGGAGAATCCTCGCCGCGATCGCACCTTCTGAATCCGGCGGGATGCAGTCCCAAACTACTCCCAAATCCAGAAAATCAGCCACCATTGACGCTTCAAACGGCCATCTCGGCGCGAAATTTGACGTTTGCTGCATCCGCATCAAAATGTCGTTTGCTTGACGCTCAATAGTTTCTTTGGGATAAAAGCGATACGGCTTAAAGATACTCACTTTGTTGCCCTCTCTCACTTAATGCACAGACTTTTTAATCCAACTGGGATCGTCTTGCATCCGGCGAAAAAGTGCTTGCATTTCCTTCGGATTCTGTCTCAGCAAGGCTTCGTACTGCTGAGGCAATCTCCCCGCCAGAAAAATCAACTCCTCTTGATCCAGATCCAAATTCCGCGCTAACGCTCTAATTACCTCCTCTTTGGGCGGATAATCGGCGCGATCGTTCTCCAGTTTAGATAAGTAAGTAAAGTCCACACTAAGTAAACCAGCTAGCTCACGTTGTGAGTAAGATTTATCCTTCCGAGCTTGGCGAATTAGCCTTCCAAAAGTTTGTTCCACGTTTTTTTCCCTCCAGATCGCTATTGTAGGCTTTTTTGAATAAAAGTTCAACAAAAAGCTTGACGATAAAATCAACTCGCGCTAAGATGGGTATAGTTGATGAGAAAGTCAACGAAAATGCGGTACTGATAGCGTTACGCACCAAAAACAACCAGTTAACACGCCATAGATAGCGTGTCTTGCAGAGGAGTGAATGCGATCGCCCAGCGTAACCGCTGGTACACAAACAAGGAGGAACTGCCATGTTGAGAACTTGGACAGACACGCACTACAAGCTCGAAGACGACGACTGGCTCTATATCGCCGCCCACGAAGAACAAAATTCGGCCTCCCTGGTTTGTCCCGGCTACGCGCGGGATGGCGAAGGTTTTAGTATCCACTTTACGCCAGCGCACGTAGAAATCTTAGAGCATTTAGTTGGTGCTTTAAGGATTATTAAAGCGCAGCAGGAAGCGATGCTTGAATACAGATATCCAGAGCCTAAAACGACAAGCCACTTAATTCGCTAATGGCTAATTGCTAATGGCTATTAGAGTTGTAAATCAAGAGAAAAGAAAGGAAGAAAAACAAATGACTAAGACACAAGAAAAACCAACAATTTCTGTTTTTGGTGCTAAACCCAACGACGCAATTTTAGTTCCAGAAATGCCAATCGCAGTCCGCAATAACTGCCAGTCAGGACAGTGGACAATTGGCGACAAAGACTGCGGCTCGAAGTCTTCAATGACCATTCTCAAATTTAGCAAATTTTTCGGTTCCCTCGGCCAAACTCAGAATACTTTATGGGGGCAATTATGGTTTGTTGCTGAATCCGGGGAATTGCCGCACGGAGTTGTAATGGTCACGTACATTAAAGGCCGAAGCTTAAACGATTTTAACTGCTTAGTTGCCTCAGTTCAAGCGCGAGGTGTAGAGCCGGCAACTGGTCTTTTTGTACCAGAATTCGTTAAACATTCCGGCCAGAAACCCGATGATAATGGTGTAGTAAAACCGATCAATTACTACAGCTTAAAATGGTCTTGGGTTGAACGTTCCGACTGGTCAGTTATTGACCAAGCAGCAGCAGTTTTATCCGATCAAAACAACCTATCACGCATGATCGATCTAGAAAGTACAAAGTCTATGGTGTGCTTGGACAACCTTCCACCCCATGAAATTGCCTGCTTGATGGCCGCTCATACTAATAGCCGAGACGAGACTATGGCCTTGAATTCTAACGGCGGTATCGCCTTACCACCAGCAGCAGAAAAAGTAACTGCTGACGTATTCTAATCGGATTGTAGAGGCGCGAACAATTGCGCCTCTACACTAATTTCAGGATGTATCAAGAGGGTGAAATGAAAAAAGTTGCAAATTTGACTAAATCAGACGTGCGCGAAACCAGTTTGAGACGCAATTTAGACCTAACAAAAGAGATTCGCGCTGATGCTACAAACGATCTCGAAAGTCTGACGGAAGATTTTAAACACATGACTTTAGTAGTCGAGTCTGTGCAGCGAAATTACAAAGCACTTTTGGCACAAAATCAACAACTCAAAGAGACTCTTTTAGGCTTAGTTGAAGAGTGCTATTGTTGGCAAGGTAATCGGTGCGAACGCTGCGAGCGAATTCTTAAAGTTTTAGCTGGTGACAAAGCTGAAGAAAAAATCGATCCAGTTGGAGAATATAAAGCAATTCTCAAGCAACTTCGCAAACTCGGATGATTGATGCGCCCTTCAACTTTAGCTATTGACGGCAGAGTTCGATCGGCGCATCATAGAAGTAGAAAAACTGTTTCTAAAGTACAACCATACAATCAGGAAAAGCAAGATGACACTAGGAAATGTCAAAGACAGCAAAGCCAAGATTTTGCAATCATTTCAGCAAATTTTGACTGAAAAGAAAAAAATCGAATCCAAAGTCGCCACTAAGGAAGAGGAAGCAGAAAAGGCTAAAAACAAACAACTCCTAGAAGTTGCCGCCACTTATACAATTGATAGCATTGTCAAAGGTTTAGCTGACTTACAATTAGATTTTGGCAGCATCATCAACGGAGTAACGGAGAAATTAGGTACAGAATCCTCGAAGTTAGATGAACTCAAACGCGCCCTTGAAATTGAAACCCAACGCTTGCAAGAATTGCAGCAAATTCGCATCGTAGCAGATGCTCTTCATATCTTAACTCAAGAACACCAAGAGAAATTAGCATCGCTAGAACAAAATGCCGGGATTCAGCGAGAAAGTATTGAAAAAGACACGGCTGAAAAACGAAAAGCTTGGCAAAAAGAACAGCAGGAGTTTGAGGTAATTATTGCAGAACAAACTGCATTACTTGCTAAAGAAAGGCAGCGGGAAACAGCAGATTATCAATACGAATTAGAGCGCACTCGCAAAGTAGAAACTGACGAATACGAAGAGTTTAAACGCAAATTAGAACGGGAATTGCAAGCATCTACTCGTGAGAAAGAGAAGAAATGGGTAGAACGGGAAAAATATCTTGCTGACAATCAAGCCGAATTTGAAGAAAATCAAACTAAAGCCGCTGGCTTTGAAGAAGAACTGAAGCAAGCCTATATCAAAGCTAAGGAAGAAGCAATTCAAGAAGTCACCCGCGAAGCGAAAGTAAAAGCAGATTTGTTTGAGAAAGAATGGGAATCTACTAAGCAGGGTTCTGAATTGAAGGTGCAATCGCTACAGGAAACAATTGCACGACAAACTGAACAAATTGCCGACCTTTCCGCTCAATTACAAGCCACGATGAGACAAGCACAAGAATTAGCAATGAAAGCCTTTGCAACTAAGAGTTAACGGTTAACGGTTAACGGTTAACGGTTAATTGTTGATTGTTAGTTTTTGGTTGTTAGTTTTTGGTTGTTACTTGTTAATTGTCATTGCGAGGAACGAAGCAAGCACGAAGCAATCTCAAACCTTTCCTAAACCTTACAATGCGTAAGTCCTGATACATATTTTCCCGATCATCTACTTACTGAGATATAGCATTTCCCAAATATTAGGAGATAGACAACGATGGCAAAAAGCATCAATGACAAGAACACTAAAGCTGAAATCTTAGAAGCTTATAAAGAAGCTGCGAAAGAGAAAGCTGCTTTAGAGTCGCAACTCAAACAGCTTAATAAGGAAAAACCAGCAGTAATTCCTGGACAGCCAAATGTAGTCAAAGAAATTTCAAATTTAGAGGCAGTGAAACCCATGACTTTAACTCAAGTTCAACAACAAAAGTTGCAGTACACGATTGAAAGTTTGATGTTGCTGCAATCAGGTTTTGGGGGTGCTGTCAGCGAATTATCCGAAAAATTGACATCGGAAGCTTCTAAGCTTGAAGAACTCCGACGGACTGTAGCGGAGGAAATTCAACAACTGAAAGACTTGCACAGTTTAGAAGAAGTTGAAGATGAAACTTTGGATAATTTAATCCAACAATACGAACAAAGTTTCAAAGCCTTTGGAGAGGAATTAAGCGAACGGCGCGAAACTGTTGAACAGGAATTATTAGACAGGCGCAAAGCTTGGGAAAAGGAACAAGAGGAGTATAAACGAGCACTAAAAGAACGGAATGATAACCAACAAAAAGCTCATCAGCGCAATCGAGAATCCTATCATTATGAGTTGAATCTTGCGCGGAACTTGAATATTGAAGAATACGATTTAAATAAGAAGGCGCTCTATAAGCAAATGGAAGAATTTCAGCAAGCACAAGAGCAACAATGGGCTGAGCGTGAAAAGGCAATTGCCGACCGCGAAAAACTGTATGCTGAGGTTAAAGCCAAGGTTGAAGCTTTCCCGAAAGAGTTGGAAGCAAATATCAAGAATGGCAAAGATAATGGTCGCAATATCGGCAATTATCAAGCCAAGATTAAGTCTGATTTGTATGCTAAGGAAGTGGAAGGACAAAAACAATACTACGAGTTACAAGTTCAATCCTTATCTCAGACAATTCAAAATCAAGACACGCGAATTGCTAATCTATCAAAACAACTTGATTCTGCTCTGAAACAGGTGCAAGATTTGGCGGTGAAAGCTATCGAAGGTTCATCGAATTTAAGTTCTTTCCAAGCTGTTAAGGAAATCGCTCTTGAGCAAGCGAAGACTCAGCAGAAAAATAAATAAAAAGGTCTAATATAAAATCCGGGTTAGCCATCCCCTTTATTAGCAATAATTCGTCATTGTTCGCTGTGCGAAGCAATCGCCTAGTCTCTGCGATTGCTTCGCACAGCGAACAATGATAATAAAAGGGGTAGTAAACCCGGATTTGGTATAAGTCCTGTAATTTGGAGAATTGGTATCAGGAGTGAGAAAAAATTAGATGAGAACGGATAACAATCAATCACTAACAATTACTGATTCAGAATATCGCCTCGGTGTATAAACCCAAACACCACCATATTTACGATCGATTATCCGAGTTTGACTCGATCCAATAATCACCAAAGTTCTCATATCGGCATCTTCAGGCTGAAATTGATCGAGAGTGCAAACCTTCACTGATTGACCCGGCCGGCCGAGATTGCGTCCCAAGACAACGGGAGTTTCAGGCGATCGCAATTTTAATAAAATTTCCTTTGCCTTACCTAGTTGCCAAGTGCGCTGTTTTGATACTGGATTGTAAAGGGCGATCGCGAAATCAGCGCCGGCCGCAGCAATAATCCGCTGTTCGATCGCTGACCAAGGCTTAAGAATATCCGAAAGTGAAACCACGCAAAAATCATGGCCCAGAGGGGCCCCAATCAGCGCAGCAGCAGCCTGCATTGCCGAAATTCCCGGCGCAACCCGAATTTCTAGACCCTCCCATTCCGGCTTAGCTTCCCGTTCCAACACCTCAAATACAGCCGCAGCCATCGCAAAAATGCCGGGATCTCCCGACGAAACCACAGCTACAGATTTGCCTTCTGCGGCCAAATCTAAGGCAAAACGCGCCCGGTCTAATTCTTCGCGATTATCAGAATCGTGTCGTCTTTGTCCCTGTCTCTGGGAGCCCGCTAAATCGAGATAGAACTTGTAGCCAACCCAATCCGTAGCTTCACGCAATATTTCTTTGACTTCCGGGGACATCCACTGTGTCCCTCCTGGCCCCGTCCCCACTATTGCCAGTTGACCGCGTGGGTGTCCGATAGTATCAGGATAGATCGGTGTCGATGCGATCGCGATCGCTACGCCCGCCGCAGGTATCGCGCCACTCATCTCCCCAAATTCCTGACATCTCACCAATCGCCCCCCAACACCCACAGCCGTAAGCGCAATTCGTCCCGCCATTATCCCTTTCTCTTCTCTGTGGGCCTGTGGAAATGGTGCATTAATATCAGCAGGAAATTCGACAAGTTCAGTTGGATCGAAAAAACGGGTAGGAACTTTAAACTTTTGAGCGATCGCTTCCATTGCCGGCTCTCCCATATTACCTTTGACAGCAAAGATCGCGGCAACAGATGCGGCTGCTAACCCTAAATCGTCTAAAAGTTGCTGCACATAAGCCAGCGCGATTTCTGGTTCAATGCTGGATAAAGAGGTCAGCGCGATCGCCACAGTTGCGGGATGATATACCAAACAATCAGCCTTTGGTACAACCGCTTTTTCGGTCACGCAAACCGTTAATTTTCCCAGACTGGCGATCGGTAACTTGCTATCACTTAACCAAGGTGCAATACCATCTAGTTGTAGCGTCGCCCCTGCTAACAAATCAGAAATAAAAGTTTTAGCATTTTCTGGGTTTGCCAGATAGTAACCTTGGGGAGGATTAAGTAAAGCAGTCCGAAAGCGGATATCGCCTGTGGTAGTAATTGCTGGCTGTACGCCTAAAGCTGTGGCAATTTCTCTAGCTAACTCATTTACACCATGCAATCCTCCTAATAATGGTACAACCGCACTGCCATCTTCCGCGACTGCTAAAACTGGGGGTTCGTAGCGTTTATCTGTAATTAAAGGGGCGAGAGTACGGATCAGAATTCCCGCAGCACAAATACCGATAATTGGAGTGCCGGCGGCGAATAATTCCCGTAAAGTTTCGCCAAAGTTGGTGAAGGTAATATCAACATCCCAAGTGCGATCTGCTAAGCCATAGAGGGAAGATCCGGGTAAGGCGGCGATGATTTGTCGTGCCAGGGGTACGCTATTTTGACCTAAAATGACAATTGCTGGGGAAACTGGATTCACGGTGAAAATTTAATTAATAATTGCTATGTTCCAAGAGGATTGCGATCCTAATTGGGAAGCTACAAATTTAATTTTACCATTAATACAGTAAGAAGGGTGAAGTATCCCGAACCAGCCACACCATAAATGCGGTCATTACCCCCTAAACCGTCAAGAGTATCACCCAAATCTGTACCAAGGACTGTATCATTTCCCTCAGTTGCAGTTGTTGGTGTTGAATATTGAACAGTAAATCCGTCTATTTTGTAGCGAATATCCCTCTTTTGTCACTCTATTTTATTACCCAATCGGATGACTTTACTGATAGACTTTAAAGTGTTCTATCGGCAATAACTTAAATAATTTTTTTGATAGAAAATCAAATTATTCCCAAATCTCGATTATTTTACATCCCTATAATCAACTCCTTCACTGGTATCTCTACCGTACAAACCTGTAATTTTACCCGTTAACTCCTCCATTTTTTCCCTAACTTGCCTGGAAGTAATTGTATTCAAAGCCACGCCAGATTGACGCGCAATCGCCGCCGCCACGCCAATTCCTTGACCTTGATAAATATTAACTGTTAAAATTCTTCCCACTGATACAGCCATCCCCACATATCCCGATGAACGTCCAACAATTGCTAAATTGTTTACCTTTGTAGCTAAAGCACTTTCAATACCAAAGTTATACACAGGAAGAGGGGGGATTTTGATTGATAATCCTTTAACTCCGCCTCGTAAATCAAAATCATAGGAGAAACTACCGATAGATTTTTCTGGTTCAGTTCCTCCTTTGATGATTTCCTCTCCTGTCAAGGGATCGACAACATCGCGGATATTTAATGTTTGCCTGATATAGATTTCATCTGGGATAAATAATCTCACATCTTTACCAGACATTTTTTGTAGCCAAGCCTGGATAGATGACATTTCTTGAATCATTTCTGAGTTTGGTTTTCTGCCATTTTCTTCGAGTTCAATAACTTTATCAACGGGGTATTTAAACAAAAACCCATTCCAAGATAAGGAGTTATCTTTGTAGATGCAAATATTAGCGCGATCGAAAAAGAAGCCCGCCTGATTAAAGGGTTTATTATGTTCTAAATGGTAGGCTGCACCTAATACTGAACTTCTGATATTATAACCATCGCGATAGGGTTGATAAATAGGTTGCCAAAAATTTCTCATCCAGAATTCAGCCCCTGCTGGATCTTGATATTTATTAATGCTATCTTCTATTTTTGTCACTAACTCTTGATTGTAGATAATCTCATCTTCAATCTTTTTTAACTCTGGTATTGTTAAGCCTGTAATCGTCGGTACTAAAGATACTGATAATGTAGAATCTCGCAATTTTGGCGATTGAGATTCATAGCCACGATAATAAGACAAGCCAGCTTTTCTGGCTAATTCTGCATCTTGAGTTGTATCAATATAGGAGTCAGCTTTAATTCGGATATTGTTTTCTTTAACTTCTACATATTCAATTTTTTGATTGGCGACATGAGGGTTAAGAGTAGAACCAGAAACGATCGTTATTCCGGCTTCTGATAGCATTTCTTTCAATGCTAGATCGCCTGTTTTAACCTCTAAGCAAGCTTCGGAAACTTGAGCTTTATCTAAGAAGTTAAGGAAACATTGGGCGTAGGGTTCGGAATACCAACTTGGTATTTTATCTAAGTCAACATAGCCTAAACCACCGCGTGTAAGTACGCCGCCTAGAGGTGCAGTAGGATGATTTGAACGGACTAAGGCAACTTTTCCATTGGGGCCTAAAGATTTTTTTGCCCAAATTGCTGCACATACCCCTGGAACTTCATCTCCATAAACTACTACATCATAGTTTTGATAAATTGCAGGTGTTTGTGCGGCTATCTCTGGTGATTTTGGTGTGTTAATATGAGCTTCTAATGTAGCGCTGGCTTGGTTGGTTTTTAAGATATAATTAGATGCTTGTCTAATATATTGTGAGTCGATTAATAGTTTTAATGTTATGAAGAATAGGATAATTCCGCCGATTTTCTTTAAGTTGGGAAGCATTCAGTTAGATTGTTAATGGATATTGAGAGCGTAAAAGTTGCTCTGCGGGGTTTACGCTGTTGAATATAGCACTTCGGGGGGATTTTGACATAAGTTAATGATGTTTTGGGGGTTGGCGGTTTGTGGGGGTTTTGGGTAACGGTTGCTTTTTTGCTGTTAGTATGTTATGGGTGCGATGTTTGTGGTTGGCTAGGTGTAGGTATTTTTGATGTCTGGTTTCAGTAATGCGATCGGCTACAATTAATAAATCAGGCTCGCACTTGGGAACAAAGTCTATTAAAGAAAAATTATGGATGAATTGGTCACATCCCCAGAAAAATATATCGCCTTTTTAGATGAAGTATGGCAAGCCGCGTCTGACAGTGATGGTGATCCACAAGTTGTCTATCCCATCTTTTCTGCTAACCTAGATAAATTCAATCAGATATTAGTGGAACTGTACCCAAATTGGGCTAACAATATTCTCTCGCAAGCAGAAGCAGACAAAGCTCGAAATGTTGCAGTGAACTTTTTACATTTTAGTAATTTAATTCGCCAGTTCCCTTTAAACAAAAATGCTAGTAAACAGGAAATCGCAATTATTGGTTACAAATTAGTTTTAACCGTCTTCACTCGCCATAAATTTCCTGAAAAGTGGGCAAGAACTCAAAAGAATCTGGGATTTGCCTACTCTGACAAAATCACTGACGATCAGACTAAAGCGATCAGTTGTTATCAAATGGCTTTAAAAGTATACACCCGTGCCGATTTTGCTGAAGATTGGGCTAATATTCAAAAAAATCTAGGACTTGCCTATTTTAAGAAAATCACGGGTGATCAGACTAAGAATATAAATACGGCGATCGATTATTATGAAAGTGCTTTAGAAGTATACACCTTTGACAAATTTCCTGAAGAGTGGGCAGCGACTCACAAGCATCTGGGAGAGGCTTACTTTAAGAAAAACAGGTGGAATGCAGCTATCGCTTATTATAACCAGGCTTTAGTAGTTTACACCCGTGATGATTTTCCTGAGTCTTGGGCAAATATTCAAAATAATCTGGGAGATGCCTACTTTGAGAAATTCACTGGCAACCAAGATGAGAATATTGATGATGAAAATATTGATGCTGCGATTAGTTGTTATCAAAACGCTTTAGAATTCTTCACCCATGCCGATTTTCCTGAGTCTTGGGCAAAGAGTCAAAATAATCTGGGAGATGCCTACTTTAAGAAAAGTATGGGCAAGCGATATGAGAATATTGATGCGGCGATCACTTGTTACAAACTAGCTTTAAAAGTATACACCTATGCCGATTTTCCTGGATCTTGGGCAAAGATTAAAAATAATCTGGAAACTGCCTACGAGGAAAAAATCACCAGCAACTGTGCTGAGGATATTGATGATGCTATCGCTTATTATCAAGAGGCTTTAGAATTCTTCACCCGTAGCGATTTTCCTAAGTCTTGGGTATACACTCAAAATAATCTCGGACTTGCCTACTTTAAGAAAAGTACGGGCAACCGAGATGAGAATATAGATGCTGCGATCACTTGTTTTGAAAAGGCTTTAAAAGTTGATGGCACATCTTACTTTTTTCGTCAATATAAGGCTAAGATTCAAAATAATCTGCTAAGTGCCTACAAGGAAAAAATCACCGGCAACCGGACTGAGAATATAGATACCGATGTTAAAACACTAAAGTGCCAGCCAGAATATTCTCCCAACCAATTCTCTCAAGAAACAGGCTTCACCGAACCCCAACTAACCCAATGGAAAAACGCCATTAACCGCAAAGGCCAAACCATCATCCAAGGCCCACCCGGAACCGGCAAAACCTTCATAGCAGAAAGACTTGCCAAACACTTAATCGGCGGAGGTGATGGCTTCTCAGACATTATCCAATTTCACCCCGCCTACACCTATGAAGACTTTATCGAAGGCCTCCGGCCAATAACTGAAAACGGACAATTAACCTACTCAATAGTTCCCGGTAGATTCCGACAATTCTGCAAAAAAGCCGAAGGCCGTGAAGATACTTGCGTACTCATTATTGATGAAATTAATCGTGCAAATCTCTCTCAAGTCTTTGGGGAATTAATGTATCTTTTAGATGAACGAGAAAACACAGAACGCTTTATTATATTAGCTAGCGGTGAACCATTTAGAATCCCTACAAATGTCCGCATTATTGGCACTATGAACACCGCAGACCGTTCTATTGCCCTAGTCGATAATGCACTCCGCCGCCGCTTTGCATTTATCCCTATTTCTCCCAACTATGAACTATTGCAAAACTATCATAATAGAGAGGAAACAGATTTTCCAGTTAATAAATTAATTGGTATTCTCAAAGATGTTAATCAGGCAATTAACAATAAACACTATGAACTAGGTATTTCATTCTTTTTGACAAAAACCTTAGCTGAAGATATCCAAGATATTTGGCAAATGGAAATTGAGCCTTACTTGGAAGAATACTTTTTTGATAATCAGACAAAAATGAATAAATTCCTCTGGAATAAAATTAAAGATGAATTGAGCAAAGCATAATCTTATGAAACAGGAATTACCCGAACCCATCAGACTCACAGAATATCAAGTAGTAACATTTAAAAAACATGAAATTACTGAATCCGTCGGACAGAAAATACATCAGAATTACAGGAAGAAAATCAAGATAAAATTTCCCAACTTTACCACAGGAGATAAATGGCAATTAAAATCTAAAGGCATAGTTGGTCATATTCCAATCACTCCAGAATTTCACATTATTATCAAGCCAAAAGTCCCGATTGCCAACTTATTTGGAATGCTTGAATATGCCTATAAATTTAATATAAATTTTCAAAAAGAACTGATAAAGTGTGAATATTTAGAACAACTCTATGAACGATTAGCAAACATCCTTGCTGAGAAAATTATCGAACGCTGTTGCAAAGGATTATATCGCGATTATTTACCCAAAACCGAAAAACTGGGTTATATTCGCGGCCGCCTCGATATCCGCCAAGCTGTTCAAAAACCTTGGGAAGTTCAAATAAAATGTCACTATAACGAACAAACAAGCGATATCGAAGATAATCAAATTCTAGCTTGGACACTCTTTATTATTGGTCGTAGCGGTTTGTGTGGCGAATTAGTCTCCTCGAAGGTGCGAAAAGCATTTCACACACTCCAAGGAGTTGTTACCATAAAATCTTTTACTTCACAAGCTTGTATTGATAGAAATTATCACCGTTTAAATCAAGATTATCAACTTTTACACGCCTTATGTCGCTTCTTTCTGGAGAATACAGGCCCAAGTCACGAAAAAGGCGATCGCGAGATGGTTCCCTTTCTAATAAATATGGCTAATTTATATGAACAATTTGTTGCTGAATGGCTGAAAGCAAATACACCCAAAGACTTTTTCATCGAACAACAATACCGAGTTACCCATGACCAACATTATTTCGATCGGATTGACTTAATTTTACGCGATATTGAAACCCAAAAAGTCGAATACGTCCTCGATACTAAATACAAAGTTCCCGAAAAAGTAGCCAATAGTGACTATCATCAAATAGTCGCCTATGCAAATGCAGTAAACTGTAAAAATGCAATTCTGATCTACCCGCAAAATCTCAAAGTTCCAAGAGACACAAAAATTGGCGATATCCGAGTTCGTAGTCTAACTTTTTCCCTAGATAGCGACCTCAATCAAGCCGGAAAAACCTTCTTAACCTCTCTACTTGCAAACACCATTCTCTAACTTTTATCTCCACCCTTAAAACTTCAATGATTTGAGCTCTAGGGTGGAGGCAAACACTGCTTGTCCTACCTGTCTAACCACAGGCGCAGTTAGATCAAACATTCGGACTGGCAGGAGACATCGATGTGGCTTCCTTGCCTTTGGTGACAGCTAGTGCAGCAACTTCGCGATCGATAAAAAACAACCCCTGTCCGTCTGTACCAATCAGTTTGATCTTGTCAAGAATGCTCTTAAACAAGAACTCCTCCTGGTGTTGTTCTGCAACGTACCATTGGAGAAATTGCAGGGTAGGATAATCTGGTTCTGTATTTGCCAAATGAACTAGATCGTTGATTTTGCCAGTAATGTATTGTTCATGGCTGTAGATTTTTTCAAACATTTCCTGCAACGAGTTAAACTCTCTCGGTGGTGCTTCCATTCCACCAATAATGGCTAATGCACCAGTTTCTTGTAAGTAACTGATTAAACGTCGCATGTGCATTGTTTCTTCATCGGCGTGTTGACTGAGAAAGGTCGCACAACCATCTAAAGCTTTGTAGGCGCACCAAGAACTCATTTGCAAATAAAGGTGAGAGGAAAACATTTCCAGGTTGATTTGTTCGTTCAACCGATCGATCATCACTTGGGGCAACATAGCAAAAATCTCTTTGATAACTTAATCACTCTAAAGTTATAACATGAATGAGTCAAATCTAGTTAGTTAGATGCTTCGTGCTAGAGTCAGAATTCACCCACTCATACAGTTCCAAACTCTCCGGCGCACAGCTATGGCAACCGCCACATTGTTTGCCTGCCAGTTTACGCACACGCCCTTTGCGAATCAGCACATGGAGCATTTCTCGCAGAGCATCTGCATCAGTTTGAAACTGACGGGCAAGTTCTTCTAGAGACGTTTGGGGATGAGTACGGAGGTAGGTTTGTAGTTGTTGCAGAATCATGGGAGTGAAGAAGGGGCTAGGGGCTAGGGGCTAGGGGCTAGGGGCTAGGGAAAGAAGGGGAGGGGGAATGGGCATTGGTGTCAACTTAAGCCGAAAGCCCGCCCTGGGTTTTAACCCCTGTCGGATTAAGGGTTTGACCTTAAGTTGACACCTATGGGGAGTGGGGAATTGGTAATAGGTAATGGGTAATTGGTAATTGGTAATGGGTAATTGTTAATTACCCATCCTCCCTAGTCCCTAGCCCCTAGCCCCTAGCCCCTTCTTCACCCATCCACCTGATTATTGATTAGCCAGCACACTCGAACGACTTGAACTCTGGGGCGGAAGGCGACGGCGATCGCTGAACCATTTTAATCCCGCCAGAGTTGCGACCATTGCCAGAGCTAGACCAATCAACCAGGCGATCGTACTGCCGGGATGCTGGTTAAAAGTCATTAATTGGTAATAAAACACTGCCACCCAGTAAGCCAGTCCCGTCGTCCAGCAGGCAACAAATGTTGTCCAGCCCAGGTTAGTTTCCCGGTAAACTGCTGCGGTGGCGGAGACACAGGGGAAGTAGAGCAGCACGAAAAGCAGGAAGGCGATCGCCGCAGTCGTACTCCCAAATCGAGTCGCCATTTGCCCAAAGGTGGTGTAGTGAATCTCCTGCGCTTCTGCTGCTGCTTGTCGATCGCCCGTATCGTTCAGAATACTGAGTCCGATCGGGTCAAGTACCTGATTAGTCAGGTCTGCCAGGTTTTTGGGAACGCTGGCGAAGGCTTCCCCAATGCCACCCCAAAAATCAAACGGTTCTGCTTCCTCGCTGGCTCCCGATGCCTGTTCTGCCAGTTGGGTATAGATGGAATCCATTGTGCCCACCATAACTTCCTTGGCGAATACTCCGGTCATTAATCCCACCGTTGCGGGCCAATTTTCCTTGCCGATCCCCATTGGCGTGAAGATGGGGGTAATGGTGCGGCTGAAGGCGCTCAGAATCGAGTCCTGACTATCCTGTTTGCCAAAGGAACCGTCCATGCCAACGGAGTTGATCAACCCTAGAATCAACACCATGACCACAATCATCCGTCCGGCTTTGGTAATAAACGCCTTCAACCGCTCCCAGGCACGAATCAGGATGCCTTTAATCGTCGGAATATGATAGGGTGGCAATTCCATGACAAAGGGAGCCGCATCGCCTCGGAAAAGGGTTCGCTTCATCACCAGTCCGGTAAAGACGGCCGCCAGAATGCCCAGGATGTAGAGCAGGAAAACGATGTTCTGACCGTTGGTGGGGAAAAATGCCGCAACAAATAGGGCGTAGACGGGCAGACGGGCACCGCAGGACATAAACGGGTTCATCAGGATGGTCATTAGGCGATCGCGCCGATTTTCCAGCGTCCGAGTTGCCATAATCCCAGGAATATTGCAACCAAATCCCACCATCATCGGTACAAAAGATTTACCCGGAAGTCCCACAAACCGCATCAGTCGATCCATGACGAACGCTGCCCGTGCCATGTAACCAGAATCCTCTAGGATCGCTAGAAAGACAAACAGAAATCCAATCTGCGGGATGAAGGTAGCAGTGGTTTGAATCCCGCCGCCAACGCCGTCTGCCAGCAGTCCAATTAACCAGCCGGGGGCATTGATTTGCTGCAACAGATGGGCGGTGCCACCGACAAAAATGGTACCCACACCGATATCAAAGAAATCAATAAACGCACCACCTAAGTTGATGGCAACAAGAAACATCAGATACATCACCACTAAGAAGATGGGAATCCCCAGCCAGCGGTTGAGTGCGATGCGATCGATGCGATCGGAGAGCGTTTGTCTCACCAAATTAGTCCGTTTGGTTACACCTTGAAGCACTTGCCGAATCCAGGTGTAGCGACTATCAGCGATCAATAGATCGGTATCTTCTCCCAGAGTTTGATGGATGCGGTGACGATGCTCGGCAATCCGTCGGAGTGTATCCTGTTCCAGATCCGGGAGATGGCGATCGTCGTATTGCAGCAGGTTCAAGGCAAACCAGCGGGCACTAGAGAGTGGGGAATGGGGAGTGGGGACTGGGGAAAGAGAAGCAGAAATTTCTTCCCTAGCCCCTAGCCCCCAGCCCCTAACCCCTCTTTGCAGTATTGGCACTAAGTCTGCCAGCGCCTCCTCAATCACTGGGGGATAGGCAACATAAACACGGGGGATAGCCACCTGCGAGAGAGCATGGGCAATTTGATCGCACAATTGAGGAATGTGTTTCCCCGTGTGGGCGCAGATCGGAACAACGGGACAACCGATGCGATCGGACAGAGCATCCGCATCAATCTGGATCTCACGTTTTTCCGCTAGATCCATCATATTGAGAGCGATCAACATGGGTACTCCCATTTCCAAAATCTGAGTAGTCAGATAGAGGTTTCGCTCTAGGTTAGAAGCATCCACAATATTGACAAATACATCAGCACCACCAGAGAGCAGGTAGTCCCGCGCTACTAATTCATCCAATCCAGTAGCGGTGTCTTCTGCATCCAGGGAATAGACACCAGGTAAATCGACAACGGTAATGGAATCGTTGACGACAATCAGCTTACCCCGATGGCGATAGCTGCCTTCCTTGCGTTCCACTGTTACACCGGGCCAGTTACCCACCCGCTGATTGGCCCCGGTTAAGGCATTAAATAGTGTGGTTTTGCCACAGTTGGGATTGCCGACCAATCCGATCGTCGATCGTGTCATGACTTTTCTCCTGAGACGGACGTAACAATCAGGGCGTTGGCTTCATCTTTTCGCAGACTCAGGTGAAAGTCGCGCACTTCAATTTCAGTCGGATCGCCTAGCGGCGCATGGCGGGTGACGCGCAACTCGGTACCGGGCGTTAACCCCATTGCCAGTAGCTTGCGCTTATAGTCCCGCGCCATCGGTTCGTAGCCGACGACTCGTAACACGGAGCCGATGGCGGCATCTCGCAGTTTGACAGAGGAAATATCGGGAGTGGTTTGCATGGTTTCTATGGTTGTCTTCGGCATCCGTTGAGGGATCTCTATGGGTTGGTCTGCATCAATGACTTGAATCCGTTGTGCCATCTCTGCGCCTAATCCCAGGCGCTGATCTTGCAGGGACACGATCGCGGAACCCGTTGTGATGCTGCTAATCACTTCCAGCACTGCACCTGGAATCAATCCCATCCCCATCAGGCGGTTATTGGATTCACCACAGTTGAGAGAGACGATACGGACGCGATCGCCCACCTGCATCGCGGACAGTGGAAAAACTTTGACTTTGAGGGAATTCTCTGGCGCATCTAGTGGCAGGTCTGCTTGAACAGACGGCTTGATGTTTGCATCGCTGACATACACAAATCCCTGCCAACGGTCGGGTTGCAGGTCAGCTATCGAATGATTGACTGATTCATCTCCACTATTCATGGAATTTTTCTCCACAGAGATCGACTACTGAAATTAATTCTCATTATCTTAACTCAAGAATTAGTAAGTATTATTAGCGATTTTGATCTAAATAGCAATTACTCAAGCCAGACAAAGATAGGAGCAGGCACGATTTAACAGTTGTTTCACCAGTTAGCACGACCAATGGCTACAGTCAAAAGAATAGGAGCTTTTATCAATTAACTAAGAGTTGTAGTGATATATGGAACCTGCTTAGGTATCGCAAATCGAGTACACAATTGAGAATAAAGAGGTAAAAGAAGGGGCTAGGGGTTAGGGGCTAGGGGCTAGGGGAAGAAGGAAGAGGGGGAAGAAGGGGAAGAAGGGAATAGAATCAGCGAGTTTAGTGGAACTCAGAACCTCTTAACTACCAAAAAGGTTGCTATACCTGTGGGGGCGAAGCATTTGCGAAACAGAACCTTGATTTTCGATAGCTTAAAGCGCCAATGCTTCGCTTCGCCCCTAATTGCTTCGGGTTCCTGCTTCTACAGGACTTACGCACCCGACCAAAGAAACCGGGTTTTTTGAGGAAAATACTTCGTTCTGCCTTCTACCTTCTACCTTCTGCCTTCTACCTTCTACCTTCTGCCCTCTGCCTCCTGCCTCCTGCCTTCTAATTCTCGATCGCGGCTAAAATCCAGAGATTGCAAGGCGAAAGCCTTTGTCTGTGACCAAAGTAACATCATCGGGATAACCTACCCGCAGGTTTTAGCCTTGCAAGCAACTAAGCAATCTCTCAAAACTCAAAACTTCTTCAACGGCTATTTTTGCAGGTTATTGACTGTTGGATTGCGGAGACTGCTGTGGAACTGTAGTTCCCGGAGTAGGGACAGTCGGTGCAGGACTACCCGCAGGAGCACTCGGATTGATGTTCAGACCACTTGGCTGCTGGCTTGGCGTAACTGGGAAAGATTGAAACTGATTTTGAAGCGGTTGCTGTCCCGGACTGCTGGGAGGTAACTGATACTGTTGGTTAGGATTGAAGCTCGTTCCTGGCTGAAGCGGACTGGGGAGAGGAGTACCGTTATTAGAAGCAGGGGGTATATTCCCAGGATTGAAGGGAAAGGAGGGGCTGGGGGAAGGGGAAGATGACGAACTGGGTAGAGTAGCTAAGGCTACGCGATCGCCTCCTACCTCTCGCAGACGATCTAACACTTCCACCACACGAGCATACTTCGCATCCTTCGGAGCGTACAAAACCATCAACCCGTTAGGATTTTGTTTACGGTAATCTTGTAAAACGCGATCGAGTTGATTCTCATTCATTGGTATTTGATCGATATAAGTTTGACCAAAATCATCAATGCTGACAATCATCATGTCTCGCATCTGCGACTGTCCTGTACGAGCCTTGGGTAAATCCACATTAATCGCCTGCTGACGAGTTAGTTGTAAAGCCGCCAGCAAAAAAAATGTCAGAATGCAAAAAATGACATCAATTAAAGGAACGAGTTCAATTCGAGTCTCTTCCGCAGGAGTATCCACATGAATCTTCATGATTAGTTAGCTATTAGTTGTTAAAATTTGAATCTTCAACGGAGTCAGAACCACTGGTAGGTTTTGGTTCTTTCGGATGCTCTATACTTTCTTGAGCATTAAGTGAATGCCTAGCATAACCTTCCTTAGCAAAAGAAGAATTGCTATTTTCTGAGCCTGGATAACGATTACTGCTAGCTTGAGACCAGTATTGGCGATATAACAACTCCAATTCATTCCCAGCCTTGCGAAATACTTTTACCTGATTGAACAAAAAAGCTTGAAAAATGCGGTAGAAAGTCAAGCTGATAATTGCCACAACCATTCCCGTAGCGGTAGAGATTAGGGCTTCGCTAATCCCCAGGGTAACTCCAGCGGTCGCAGAAGTACCAATATCACCAAGGCGAATTGTACTCAGGGAGTTAATCAAGCCTAAAACTGTTCCCAATAGTCCTAACAAAGGTGCTAGAGCAATCACAGCTTCTAATATTTTGTCACCGCGCCGCATAGAAGCTAATTCTTCATCGGCGGCGGCTTCTAGTCCCAGTCGAAAGACTTCTGGTTCTGGATTGTAGAGTCGCAGAGGGGCATAGAGAAATCTCCCAATAGGTTGCTGGTGTGCTTGTTTAGCAATCTCATTAGCCGCAGCCCAATCGCGACGTGCAGCTTCGAGGACTCGGTTGACTATCTGTTTTTCCTTGCTGATCAGGTTTGCCCAGAACCATAGACGCTCGATAATTGTACTGACAGAGAGGACGGATAAAACCAGCAGAGGGTACATGGCGGGGCCGCCCTTGGCAATGATTTCTTGAATATTCACGGTGTTTTTACTCCTCCATAACTAAGTGAACTACCTATACTGACTTGGTAAGAGTCATAGTGGCATTATTACTTCTACTGGTGTTACAAAACCTTACTTGCTAGTTTCCGAGTATAGGTTTTTCGATATTACAATCCGTTATATTAGCAACCGCCAAGGCAGTTAGGGGCTAGGGGCTACGATGCTCAGGGCTAGGGGAAGAAGGGAATAGAATCAGCGAGTTTAGCAATTAGTATTTGCCAGCTCCGATCGCTTAATATTCATCATGATCTTGAGACATATTCTGCTGTAGTGTTTGGTGTTCAAATCTGCGGTTCAGGCGGCGGTATTTTTTAGATTCCAGCTTGGGTTCGTACTTTTGCTTACCATCGGACTTGCTTTTTAACTTAAAGCTGGATTCAGCATCGCCTAATTGCTGCAAAGCGTGCGATCGCACAGTTGCTTCTGCCAAAAAATCTAGATAATGCTGATAACGCTCCCAATCACCCCGCACAACGCAGTTAGGTTCGTCTCGGTGCGAACAATCGCTAAATTGGCAACTACCCTTACTCAACCGCTGTTTTATTTCTGGGAAATATTGAGCTAACTCTTGTGGTTCACACTCCAGAGTTGGTTGATTAAAACCAGGGGTATCTGCTAATAGTCCTCCTCCCGGTAGTTCAAATAGTTCTACATGGCGAGTGGTGTGTCTTCCCCTACCCAGTTTCCCAGAAACAGCTCCTACTCGCAGGTTGAGGTTAGGAATCAGGAGGTTAATCAAACTAGATTTACCTACACCCGAAGGCCCGGAAATAACTGTAATCTTACCCTTGAGTTGGCTGTATAAAGATGGGGAGGAGGGGGAGATGGGGAGATGGGGAGGATGGGGAGGATGGGGAGGATGGGGAGGTAAATCTCCCATTCTCCCCAATTACCAATTACCAATTACCCATTACCAATTACCCATTACCCATTATCAATTATCTGAAGATATAAACTTTTGATTAGAAATCAAGCCTTGAGCTTGCAATTCCTTGGATATTTCCAAAGTGATAATGCAGGTAATCAGCCATACAAATCCCGCTATATAACCTGCAATCACGTCAGTAGGCCAGTGAACGCCCAGATACATCCGACTAAAACCGATAGTTGTCACTAACAGCACTGTTAAAATGGCAATTAACCACCGCCACCGGGGGAAGTAACTAGCCAGAAAATAGCCCAGTAAACCGTAAATTACCATTGACATCATGGCGTGACCGCTGGGAAAACTGTAGAAGCGGACATCAACTATTCGTTCCCATAGTTGAGGTCGAGTACGGGCAAATAGTTTTTTGAGCAAGGTGTTTAAACCAACGGCCCCTAGTGCCCCGATCGCAATAGTTAGTGCTTCTGAACGGTGGTTGCGTAGTAGAAGTATGAGCCCCAAATTGAGGCAAATCACTAGCAGCAAACTCGGCTGTCCCAAATACGTAAAACCGACCATAATTTGATTGAGTACAGGAGTATGCAAGCTTCTGAGACTCAGTAAAATTTCTGTATCAAAGGCCTGGGTTTCCTTTTCCAGGACTTCTTCTGCGATCTCGGCAAATCCCCACAGGGCAAAAGCCGCAGTCGCTAGTCCCACCAGCCGAATTGTAGTGAGCAATGATAGAAGTGATAAAAGTTTAGAACGCATCTAGGGGAAGTTTTGAGTAGAGATTGCTTTGTTCCTCTTTTACGATACCTGCTAAATCAAGTAGATAGATCCATGATTGCACTATCCAAGAAATATATTTCTAAGTTCCTTCTAGCCGTTACGCTGGTAGTTCTTTCTAGCTGCTTTGGCAAGACAACCAGCACTACTGCTAATCCACCGCAGGTTGAAGCAACTGTTGTGCGATCGCCTCAACCTTCGGAAGTTACCCAACAACCCAATACATCCTCAGCAACGCTAAAATTTGCCCCACCCATTGGCTGCACTTTGGGCAAGGACTGTTACATTTTCCACTATGTAGACAGAGATCCTAGTCCAGCAGCCGTTGACTTTGGTTGCGGCCGCCAAACCTACGACGGTCATGACGGTACAGATTTCGGCATCCCCGATGAGAAAGCGATGGCATTAGGCGTACCCGTTAAAGCTGCTGCTGCTGGCAAAGTGTTGCGATCGCGAGACGGGGTTGAGGATCGGCGGGTGGAGGATCAAACCACTAAAACCCAAGTTGAAGGCATTGAATGCGGCAATGGGATGGTAATCGATCACGGTAACGGTTGGGAAACTCAATATTGCCACCTCCGCAAAGGCAGTGTTGTTGTTAAATCTGGGACGCAAGTAGAAAAAGGCACAGTTTTAGGCATGGTGGGAGAATCTGGTTTAGCCTCTTTCCCCCACGTTCACTTAACTATCCGCTATCAAGGCAAGGCGGTAGACCCGTTTGTAGGGATAGATTCTCAGTCTGGCTGCAAAGTTGCCCGGAACCCACTTTGGGATCTGCCACTAAATTATGTACCCACAGGTTTAATCCGGGCTGGTTTTTCTACTCAAGCACCAGATATGAATGCTGTCTGGCAAGGAAAATTTGCCGAAACCGTACTTCCTGTAAATAGTCCCGCTATTTTGTTTTGGGTGCAAGCTTTTGGAGTGCTTCAGGGCGATCGCGAATATTACAAGTTGTTAGGCCCCAATGGTCAAATCATTGGAGAGAATACAAATGATATCAAATCCTCTAACCGCGCATGGCTCAGTTACGTTGGCAAAAGGAATCGGGGAAACTCCACACTTACCCCTGGAATTTGGCGGGCGCAGTACCAATTGAAACGGGGAGATAAAGTGTTAATCGACTTGAAACGACAAGTAGAATTACGTTAATTAACAATTCAGCGAGTGGGTAGCGGGCCCGTGACAAACCCTTTAAGAATTAAACTTTGGCGGATAAATCCGCCCAAAGTTTGTCCTCAAGAATCCCCGTGTCTTTAAACCGGGGAATGTCAAAAAAATAAACAGTCAAATCAAGGCAACTCAACGGAAGTCGGCTTAGCAATATGCGGCAGTCCCCAACCCAATTTTTCCCGCAAAATGTGGAAAAACTCAGCAGGTTGCAGCCGAATAAACTTAGCGTTGTAGCGCGATCGCGAAACTCGCACTCTATCATCCGGCAAAACATAACATCCCCCGTTCCCATCCGCCACCATCACCAATCGATTCGGGCTCGCAGAATAAATCGTCACCTCTTCAGTATCGGCAAACACCAAAGAGCGAGAAGCCAAAGAATGAGGGCAAATCGGCAATAACTGCAACACAGACACCCCTGGTGTAATCACAGGCCCCCCCGCAGACAGCGAATAAGCAGTCGATCCCGTCGGAGTCGCAATAATTACTCCATCCGCCGCAATATCCACAGGTGCGTGTCGCCCGATCGCCACCTCAAAATGGCACATACAAGTCAGGGGCTCGCGGTGCAACACCATTTCATTCAAAGACAACGCCTCCCACAAGCAGATGTCATCCCGCATCAACTGCACTTCCAGCATTGTCCGTTCTTCTATTTCATATTCCCCATTGATGACCTGTTCCATAGCTTGCGGCAACTGGTTGAGGTAAGTCTCAGTGAGGAAACCCATGTGTCCCGTATTCACAGCCAGCATCGGGATGCCGCAGGGGGCAAGTTGGCGAGATGCAGATAGAACTGTACCATCTCCCCCTAATACCACTGCAAATTTCATCTCGCTGTCAAAGCCAGAAGGGACAAGCTGATCGATAGGAGTGTGGCACATCGGGCGCTCTGGGCTAGAATAGCCCAAAATCCCCCCCGATCCAGAGACGGCACAGACATCCCATCCGTAGGAACTCAGCTTGTCTTGTAACTCGGCGGCGACGCGACAAGAGATCGGTTTAACGTCGTTGTAGATAATCCCAGCTTTCGGCACTTTAAAATGTAAACGGTATCTTTTGAGTCCGTTTCTTAGTTTTAGCCTGCTCGTATTCTAATTCCTTTAGTTTCTTCAAAATTCGACTAAAGTAGTCTTGCAGGTAAGATTCTAAGGTTGTTGTTTCGGCGGGGTCTAGCCCAAAAACGCTATAGACATCATCCATAGCAGCTTTTATGGGTTCGCCGGTTGCCAAAACTTCGGCAAAAGCCAAACGGTCTGATATGTTCCAAGTCCACTGAAACCACTTCGCTACTTGACTAGCAAGGCGCAATATGCTATTAGGCGTGCGCGTTACTTTGGCTTGTTTTCCAGACAAGCGTTCGCATAGACGGATGATTTCGTCAGCTTCCCAAGCGCCGGGCCCGACAACGGGGAAAGTTTTTTTCTCAGTTTCGGGTACAGAAAGGGCGCGGATAGCAAATTTAGCAATGTCTTGAGTATCCATGTAGGCGATCGCAGAACTCGCCCCCGGAACCCAGACTGCCTGACTATCTAAAATCGGCATCGCATATTGACCGATCAACCCCTGCATGAAGCCGCAAGGTTTCAAAACAGTATAATTCAAGCCGGACTCTGCTAAAAACAGTTCCGTACACCGTTTGATTTCCAATAGCGGCACTTGGGGATATTTCTCAGCATCGAGAAACGAAAAAAAGATAAAGCGCTTGATGTCTGCTGCTACCGCCGCTTGAATCAGGGCTACCTTTCCTTCCCAGTCTACTTGTTTAACGCTCAAGGAGTCCGTAGCTTTAGCAGTAGCAGCATCGATAATTGCTGTAACGCCTTCTAGCGCTGGGGGCAAGCTTCCTGGATCGCAGAGATTCCCCGGTACGAGTTCAGCGCCCCATTCTTTTAAAAAGGCGGCTTTTCTGTAATTCCGTACTAAACAGCGCACCTGATACCCTTCGTCTAGGGCACGACGAGCCACCTGTCTGCCAAGGGTACCTGTGGCACCTACAATTAATAAAGTCATCAGGTATTTATGAGGAATCTTAAACTTTCTATCGATATTATCAGAATTTTTCTCATTTTTTAACAAAAGTTAATAAAAATCGTAAAAATTTTTAAGGTTGCGGCTGAGAGTGGGGCTGATTAGGACTCTGCATATAGCCAGACAGGGGTTTCAACCCCTGTCTCATAGCAAAAGTCGCTTGAAACCGACTGTAAATTAATATTTGAGTCAGCCTCAACCGACTTCAGCTATTAGTCAGGGACTTTAGTCCTTGGCGGGTTTTATTAGAAAAACTTATTCTTGTCCGCCTTGAAGCTTGAGTAACAGAAAGCCACCAGCTAAACCTACGAGAATCAGGGTAAAAGACAAAAATGCAGCATTGAAAATTTCAGGGTTCATGTTTTTTATATCTCCTATGCGATCGAGTTAGATCAAAATAATACCGCAGATTGCTATTTGATGAAATAAACTCCAGAAACAATGTTTCGCTTTTATTTACCGGGTTTCGCGTACCTACTTGCATGAAAAAAGCTGTAATTCTACGCATTGCAAGCGCGAGCGCACTTCCCCAGTCTTAAATTTTATATAATCAATTTTTAATTTGAACATAAATTTTTTCTAAAATGTAAAAGTTATTACTTGTTGCTCAATTGTTTTGATGTTATAACTGTTGCGATGGATGTTAAAAATATTCAACTTAATTAAAGTTATGTACCAAATTCCAGGTTATGAGATCGTCGAACAATTATATTTCGGTGTCCGTACCGCTGTCTATCGTGCCTTCCCCATCTATAGTCAAACTCCCGTCATACTAAAGTTATTACAAAAAGATCGCCCGACTTTTAGCGAGTTAGTACAATTTAGAAATCAATATACTCTGGGGAAAAATCTCAATATTTCCGGTATAATTAAAACTTACCACCTAGAATTTTCTCAAAACCGCTACATCTTGAGCATGGAAGATTACGGAGGCATATCTTTAGCAGAATATCTTCCTCAACAAGAGCAGGGCCTCTCTCTAGAGCAATTCCTAAACATGGCGTGCCAGTTGGCTAAGGTTTTACAAAGTTTACACCAAGAACGTATTATTCATAAAGATATCAAGCCTGCAAATATTTTAATTAATCCTCAGAGTCAAGAAATTAAAATCACCGATTTCAGCATCTCGACCTTACTCCCACGAGAAACCCAAGAAATTCAAAACCCCAATGTTTTAGAGGGAACCCTAAGCTACATTTCCCCAGAACAAACGGGGCGAATGAATCGAGGCATTGACTATCGCACTGATTTCTATTCTCTCGGTGTCACATTCTATGAATTACTGACGGGAAAATTACCTTTTTTGTCAAAAGATGCAATGGAATTGATACATTGTCATTTAGCAAAACAGGTAGTACCAATCAATAAAGTTAATCCAGAAATCCCCGCGATCCTGTCGGCGATTGTCAGTAAGTTGATGGCAAAAAATGCGGAGGAGCGCTATCAAAGTGCTTTTGGATTACATCACGATTTAGAAAATTGCCTGACTCAGTTACAAGAAACAGGTGAAATTACCGCTTTTGAGCTAGGAAAGCGAGATATTACCGACAGTTTTATTATTCCCGAGAAACTTTATGGTCGAGAAACTGAAGTTGCGGACTTATTAGCAGCATTTGAAAGAGTCGCTAACCCCCCTGAATCCCCCCTTACTAAGG